>SUTL01000050.1 GCA_015062925.1 Methanobrevibacter thaueri | reverse complement strand
CCTTGGGAGTGTTCGTATTCATAAAATACGACCTTGTAAAAATAATGAGGTTTGGATGGATTTCAAGAATCGTCAATTTCCTGAATCCGTACACATTCGGGATTTACCTGCTGCACTGGTTTGTTTTAAGGATTCTTGTTAAGGCATTAAATATAGATACTCATTCGATTGTTTATAGGTTAATTGCGCCGTTTGCTATTCTGGCGATTTCTGTTGCTTTGATTTGGATAGTTCAAAGGATTCCAGGCGGGAAAAGGGTTATTCCATGATTTTTTAAATTTGATACATCCTTTAAAACCCAACAGGTGTGTTTAGAGTTTATGATTCCATGGAATATCTGATGAGGTTTGCTTTTTTTAGATTGTATATGTCCTATTCGTCATGCAACTGTTATAAGAATATTGATATATTAATTTTAACTTATGTATAATTGAGGTGAGCTGATGGATAAAAATCATATCATAATAATCATTCTGGTAATTGTCATTATTGCGTTGGCGGCACTGATTGGAATTTCAATGTTTAATGACCAAAAGGATGATGTTGTAATCTATAACAATACTATTGAAGATGTTGGGACATTCAACACAACAAACGTGACCAATTTCACATTGGATGAGGTTAAGGAAAAACAAACAGATTATATGGCAAATGATAGCATTACTCAAATAAGTACTATAGAAAGCAGTTCCGTTATTGAGGGAACAATTTCAGAAGCGGAAAAAGTTAATGATTCTGCCGAAGGCCATACCATTTACAAGTATACTGCCAACGTTGGAGAGCATAAAGGTGATGTAAGGTATTTATCAATACTAAAGGATAGCGATAAGGGCAGATATATTCTTATTAGCTCAGAGGACTATAACAGGACCTGCATGATTGTTGACACTTTCAAGATTTTTTAGGGTAAAAATGTTTTAAAGTATTTTTATCTTTTAATTTTGGTTTTATTTTGGGCTTTCATGTACTAATAAACGTTTTTCTTAAATATTCTTATTGATTTTTTACAGGATTGTTATTAAGTTTAATTAATTGTGTATAACTCAATTGAATATAATTTGTTGATATATATTATTGGTACAGTAATGCATGTTTATTGGAAAATTTTAAATGTTTTTTTAACATATATTAAATTGGTTTAGGTGTTTCCTAAACTATTAAAAAAATGTCTTATATATGTATTTACTCATAGATCAAGATTTTAAGGAGAGAAATCTCCTTTTAATCTTTAAATTTTACCTAAACTCTCTTTTATGACATATTTCGACGAAGTAGATAATTCTCCGGTAATGTTATCCATATGTTTAAGTCCAATGTTTATACTTATTTTAAATAATAGCTAATTCTTTCTTCAAAAATTTCAAATTTATGATTGCACCATTTTGGAAGATTATTTAATTTGTTATCAACAATCCAAATCCATAATTTTTCAATGGTTAACCTTCGAACAATATCGATTCCGGTGCATGTTATGTATATAAGAGTCACTGAAATTATACAGAACATAAATAGATTAGGCGAATTTATTCTAGTTTGTGCATGTAAAAATGATCTAAAAAGCCATGGCCAGACAAAAACATTGCTGTGGATTAGATAAACTCCTAAAACACTTCCAGATATATAATTGATATATTTATTGGAAAATTCTTTTCTTTTTAAAAATATTAAAAACAATAATATTGCACTTGTGACTATAAAAAGGCTATATGTCTGCTTAAATATTGAAGTTTCTTTATTAAATGTGCTTAATTGACTTAAAGAACTCATTGAATCAAAGCCTCCAAATAATACTGTTGTAATGATTAATGAAAATACACAGAATAAAATTAGCTTTTTCATATTGATTTTATCGATGTCCACATGCAGTCTTATGAAACTTCCTATTAAATACAGAACGAAAAAGAATAACATTTCAGTAATTCCGAAACAGTCTCCTGTAAATGTAGGAAATATAGTCCAAAGTGTGAGCACTACGATTAGCAACTTTAAAAAATCGGATTTGGATAATTTATTGATGGCCATATTTAAAAATGGTGAAAGTAACATTAGTACAATATAGTCTCCAATAAACCAGTATCCATGACTAATCGGTAAAATGGATTTAAGAATGTCCTGAAGGGATATGGGGGTTAAAGGAGTTAAGAATAATGTAAATATTATTAAACATAATATTGAATAAAAGTAAACTTCTCCTCCCAAAATTAAGAGTTTCCTGATTGTAAACCTTTGTTTAACCATATAGTAGGCCGAAATAATTATGAATATGTCCACACCAAGTTTTCCTAAGGTTGCAAAAAAATACAAAAAGGCACTATTCGGATTGGATAAAAGAAAGGGAACTCCATCAAATCCATGACGTGCTAAATGAAAAACAACAATAAAAACCATTGCAAGAATTCTTAATATTTCTATATTGGAGTTGCGTTGATTTTTAGCGGTTGTATTCCTAGTTCAATATTGTTTTGAATCATTAATAAAAGTATTGTAAAATCAATTATTGATTTTTATTTAAAATTTCTTTTATTACGTATTTATCATCATTATCGAAGAATTTTAACACAATGATTATCATCAGATAGATTATTATTCCAACGGGGATTGCAAGCCACATATTTAAGTTCAAATAATAAAGTGCAATGCCTAAAATTCCTGATCCAATCATGATTTTTCCCAGGTCAAAGTAAAGTTTCTTGTTAACTCTGTATCCTAGCCTATAAACTACGTATAATTGGATAGTCATGATTAATAAGTCACTTAAAACTGTTGCAACTGCTGCACCATTATATGAGTAATGCGGAATTAAAAAGAAGTTTAAAACAACATTAAACACTGCCGCAATAGCATAAATTTTTGTGATTGTAACTTCTTTATATGATGCATTTAATAGATTATTGCACACTCCATTTACAAACAATAAACATACGGTCCATATTAAAATAGACAATGCTGATGAAGCTGCATCATATTCATGACCATAGATTAGGAATATTAAATCACTTGAGTAATACATTGTTGCAACGGCTAACGGGACCATGACCAACATTAAATATTTCAATGATTTTTCAAAACTGACTATAAGCAATTTCTTATCGTTTTTAAATAGTTTACTCATAACAGGATAAACAACAGAACTGTAAACTGAGTAAAATACTGTTAAAACTGAAATTAATTTGTAAGTAGCATTATAAATTCCGGTTGCATAATCTCCAACAAGTTGATTGAGCATTACTACATCAATGGAGTAATATATTGAATATAAAATTATGGTGGCAGTAAACGGAAGTGAAGCTATCAGGATATTTCTACAAAATGTTTTATCAAATTCGAATTTCGGTTTGACTATATTGTCTGTGAAGGAATAATAAAGATAGATTAATGCTATGATGTTAGCCAGGATATAAGAAATTGAAATTCCATAAATTCCCAAGTCAGTAAATATTGCAATTAATATGAAAATCAATAATAACAAATTTAAAAGAGAATTTCCAATTCCCTGATATTTTCCCTCTTCAAATGCTTGAAATGATCCATTTAATAAGTTTATAAATGATTTGATAATCATTTCAATGGTAAATAGGAGTGAAACTGTGATTGTGAGTTCATTTGATTTCAATACTATTAAGATGATTGTTGTTAAAATAAATGTCCCGATTGCCAATAAACATTTAAAAGGAATTATATTGCCCAAATATTTTGGTGCGGAGTCGTAATCAGTTGCGATGTGGCGGACAATATGGGTATATATTCCCAAATCTGCGGTTATTGCCAATATTCCTGTTAATGATATTGCAAAGCCTAAAACTCCATATTCATTAACTCCAAGGTATCTGGCTATTAATACGGTCCATATGAAACCGCAGACGCTGGCTATTATCTGAGAAATGAGCAACCAGCTCATATTTTTAAATATTGTTTTAACCTGACTCATAAAATCATCTTTAAATTATAGGCAATTACATTTATTTTTTTTATTTAATTTAAATAGGTTGTTAATAATATAAATTAGTTTGGATATAAATAATATTATAGTTAATCGAAAGGAAGTAGGTTTATCTTATGATGCACGATAAAGAGTCTACATTTATTATTGCTGAAATTGGTGTTAATCATAATGGTGATATTAATCTGGCTAAAAAAATGATTAAATCAGCAAGTGAATGCGGAGTTGATGCAGTAAAGTTTCAAACATTTAAAAGCGAAGATTTAGTAACGGAAAATGCAAAAACTGCTGATTATCAGCAAAAAAATGCTAATGAAAATTCCCAATTTGAAATGTTAAAAAAATTAGAATTGACATTTGAAGATTTTAAAGAATTGAAAGGTTACGCTTCAAAGTGTAATGTAATGTTTATTTCATCACCATTTGATATTAAAAGTGTTGATTTGCTAGAAAATTTAAATGTTTCTCTTTATAAATTGGGATCTGGTGAATTAAATAATTTTGAGTTAATTGATTATGTTCAAAAAACTAATAAGCCTATAATCTTATCAACTGGGATGGCTACATTGGAAGAAATTAAGGAAACTTATAATTTTATTGAAAATAAAGAAAACCTAAGAATATTGCATTGCATAACAGGTTATCCTACTTCATTTGAAGAAGCAAATCTTAATTTTATCAAAACTTTACAGTCAGAATTTGATGTGCCGATAGGATTTTCTGACCATAGTCCTGGAATTGAGCTTCCAATAGCTGCTGTGGCTTTAGGGGCATGTGTTGTTGAAAAACATTTTACATTGGACAAAACTCTTGAGGGTCCCGATCATAAGGCTTCTCTAAACCCGACCGAATTTAAAGCAATGGTTGATGCAATTAGAAATGTTGAAGTTGCAATGGGCGATGGGATTAGAAGATTTAGTGAAAATGAACTTGAAATTAAAAAAATCGCTCGTAAAAGCATTGTTTTAAATGATGATGTTTTAGAGGGGATGACTATTGAAAAAGATATGATATCTATTAAAAGGCCCGGAACAGGCATTGCTCCTAAGTATATTAATCAGGTTATTGGTAAAAAGGTTAATAAAGATTTAAATAAGAATACTGTTCTAAAATGGGAGTATTTAGAATAAAGTAGTTATTGAATAAAACAAAATTTAGAGATTGGTGAAAAAATGGAAAGTATAGCGATAATTGGTGTTGGGGCACTAGGTAAAAGACATTTGCAATCTATGGTGGAGTTGCAAGACCAGTATCAAATTTATGCTGTGGAAATAAATGAAGAGATAATTAAACAGCTAACTACTGAATTTCCAAAGGTCAATTTTATTAAAACTGTTGAAGAATTACCTAATGAATTGGAAGCGGTTGTCATTGCTACCAATTCAAATATCCGAAGACTTTTGTTCGAACAGCTAATCAATCATTCAACTGTAAAAAACATTATTTTTGAAAAGGTATTGTTCCAAAAAGAAGAGGATTATTACTTCGTTGAGAATAAACTAAATGAATTGAATATTAAGGCATGGGTTAATTGTGCAAGAAGAGAATGGGATTCCTATAAATCATTTAAAATGGAGTTAAATGAATTTAATGAGTTATATATTTCAGCTATTGGCGGACAATGGGGAATAGGTTGTAATGCAATACATATTCTTGATTTAATTGAATATCTTTCCGGAAGCGAAATTGAAACTCTGGATATCAGTAAATTGGAAAATAGACTTATTGAAAGTAAGCGAAAAGGATTTTATGAGTTTTTTGGTACAATAAGCGGAGTTTCAGGCAAATGTAAAAATTTCAACATTACTTGCATTGATGAATCAGCCCTTCCATTTCGCATTGAGATAACTACTGAAAAGTCACGATATATGATTGATGAAGGCAATAATTATTTGCTTGTTTCAGATGAAGAATCCGAATGGCAATGGAAACGAATGGATTTCAAACAGGTTTATCAAAGTCAAATGACTGGAAGGGTAATAAAATCTATTATTGATAATGGAACATGCAATCTTTCAGATTATGAATCTTCGATGAAACTTCATCTTAAATACATTTTGCCGTTAATCGAATTCTTTAAAGCTAATGGAATGGAGGAAAATTTATGTCCAATAACTTAAATGTATTGCTTGTCGGTGCAGGATATATGGGTAAGGAATATGGAAAAGTATTGAATGATTTGGATGTTCCGTATTCTGTTGTATGTAGGAGTGATTCGTCTGCAATTAGGTTTAATGAAGAACTGGGAGTAATGCCTATTTCTGGTGGCATAGAAAATGCTCTTGAACAGATAGATTTCATTCCTGATGCGGCAATTGTGGCTGTAAATGTTGAATTTTTATCATCGACAGTAATTTCACTGTTAAACTATGGTATTAAAGAGATTCTTGTGGAGAAACCTGCTGGTTTGAATAAAGATGAAATTTTGGAGGTTTATGAAACAAGTAAATCTGTTGGCGCTAAAGTTTATGTGGCGTATAATCGAAGATTTTATTCATCAACAGAGAAAGCATTAGAAATCATTTCAAATGATGGAGGAGTATCATCTTTTAATTTTGAATTCACAGAATGGGGATTTAAAATAGAAAAAACATCCCATGCTCCAAATGTTAAAGAAAACTGGTTATTAGCTAATTCGACTCATGTAATAGATTTGGCATTCTTTTTGGGAGGGTTTCCTAAAGAGATGTGCTCATTTAGTTCTGGAAGCCTTGAGTGGCATAGCCGTGCAAGCAAATATGCTGGTGCAGGGATAAGCGATAATGGTGCACTTTTTTCATATCAGGCAAATTGGGATGCGCCAGGGCGATGGGCGGTTGAAGTATTAACTAACGAACATAGGTTATATTTTAGGCCAATGGAGGAATTAGCCATACAAAAGAAAGGTTCTGTTAATGTTGAAAATGTCGAACTTGATGATCAACTAGACATTGATTTTAAACCAGGTTTATATAAACAAGTTAAAGCCTTTTTATATGGTAAAAATGATGATAGATTGCTCACAATTGATGAACAAATTAAACATTTGGATTTTTATGAAAAAATTGATGGAATCTAAAAATAAATTTTTTCATGTTTAATCCATATTTTTATATTAAAAAATTCTTTTTTTGGTTTTTAGCAAGTTCTGAATATAAAATATTTAAATAAAAATTATTATAATTATAATTAAAGATTTTAAAATTTATGCATTATTAAGTTGAATAATTTTGTTGATTTTATGGTTAGAAAAGTATTGTATGTTACAGGAACAAGAGCAGATTATGGATTGATGCATGAAACTCTTGAATTATTGGATAATGATAAAAATATTCAATTAGACATTGTTGCAACTGGAATGCATTTGATGGAAGAATTTGGCTATTCTGTAAATGAAATCAAAAAAGATAATTTCAATTTACACATTGTTAATCAAACATTTCTAAAAGATGATAAACAGTCCATGTCTTTATTTATCGGTAATTTAATCAATGATTTGACAAAATTAATGAATAAATTAAAACCTGATATTGTTTTGTTATTAGGAGACCGTGGTGAAATGTTGGCTGGAGCTATTGTTGCTTCTTATTTGCAAATTCCAATAGCACACATTCATGGAGGGGATGTTTCATCAACTGTTGATGATTCAGCAAGACATGCCATAACAAAATTCGCCAACATCCATTTTCCAGCAACTGAAAAAAGTGCTTCTAGAATTAAGCAAATGGGAGAAAATCCGGAAAATGTTTTTGTTGTAGGAGCACCTGGATTAGATTCAATAATTAAATGCAGAAATAATATTGATATTAATTATTTAAAAGAAAAATATAATCTTAAAAAAGATTTCATATTGGTTTTACAACATCCTGTAAGCTTGGAAGTTGAGGATTCTACCTTTCAGATTTCACAAACATTAGATGCGGTTACTTCAACTGATTATCAAATAATTCTTGTTTATCCTAATGCAGATGCAGGAGGAAGGGCAATGATAGATAAAATCGATGAATATGATGTTGATGCGTATAAAAATATTCCTCATGATGATTTTATTGGTTTATTGGGTTTGGCTAGTATTTTGATTGGAAACTCTAGTAGTGGAATAATCGAATCTTCATCATTCAAATTGCCTGTAATTAATATTGGAACAAGACAGCAAGGTCGTGAAAAGGCATCCAATGTTGTGGATGTTGATTATGATTGCAATGAGATAAATGATGCAATAAGTTTCATTGAATCAAATGAGTTTAAAAACATTTTAAATCATTGTGAAAATCCATATGGTGATGGAAAGGCAGCTGAGAGAATCTGTAAAATATTGAATGATATTGAATTAGATAAAAAATTATTAAATAAACAATTTTTTGAAATGTGATAATATGAATATTGGAGTAATAGGATTAGGATCAATGGGAAAAAGGAGAATAAGGTTAATTAAAAGCAATTTTCCTGATGTGAATATTATTGGAATTGACAATAGTGAAGAGAGATGTAGGGAAGTAGAAGAATTATTTAATATAAAAACATTGGCCAATTCTGATGAATTTTTTGAAAACAATAATTGTAATGCGGTTTTTATCTCAACTCCTCCATTAACTCATTCTAAAATTATTAATGACGCATTAAATAATAATTTAAGTGTGTTTACAGAAATCAATCTAGTTAAGGATATGTATGATGAAAATATTGATTTGGCTAATGAAAATGGAGTAACTTTATTCTTATCCTCCACACAACTTTATAGAAAAGAAATAAACTACATCACTTCAAAAATATCCAATTTCAATAAAACTACAAATTATATATATCATATTGGAAATTATTTGCCGGATTGGCATCCTTGGGAAAGCTACAAGAACTTTTTTGTAGGCAATAAAAAGACAAATGGCTGTAGGGAAATTTTAACAATAGAATTGCCGTGGATTGTAAATGCCTTTGGAGAAATTAAACAAATTCATGTTTCTAAAAATAAAATTACAGATTTGGAAGTTGATTATCCTGACAGCTTCTTTGTAAATATCATTCATAAAAACGGAAGTAATGGTGTGTTGATTGTGGATCTGGTTTCAAGACATGCTGTTAGGAACTTGGAAATAATTAACGAAGACGGTTACATTCAATGGGATGGAACTCCTGAAGGTTTAAAAGAATGGAATCCAAACTCCAACGAATTAGATCAAATAAAATTATATGATGAGATTTCCAATCAGGAAGACTATAATCAAACAATTATTGAAAATGCTTATTTGGAAGAGATAAAAGATTTCTTCAATACTTTAGATTCTAATCAAAAACATGGTTTATATTCTTTTGAGAAAGATAAATATGTTTTAGATGCAATAGACATTATAGAAGAAATGGATGATAAAAAAGCTCATGTGTTTAGGTGAATTGATGAATAAAATTAAGGTTTGTTTTGTAGGTATCGGATCAATAGCAAAAAGACATATTCGCAATATCAAAACTTTTTTAAAAGATTATGATGTTATAGTTGATGCTTACAGGAGCAGTAAAAGGGATTTGGAAGGAGATATTAAAGAATACATTGACAATCAATATTTCAAATATGAAGATGTCCCCAATGATTACGATGCAATTTTTATAACAAACCCTACTAAATTCCATTATGATACATTAATGCAATTTAAAGATAATTCTGATAATTTTTTCATTGAAAAACCAATTGTTGATATTTTTGACATGGACAAGGATTTCAATGAATTCAAATCAAAAAATTGTTATGTGGCATGTCCAATTAGGCATGGTAAGGTCATTAAATATCTAAAAGAAAACATTAATTTGGATAAAATAAATTCTATTAGATGCATATGTTCCACTTATCTTCCAGAATGGCATCCTGATGAAGATTATAGAAAATCTTACAGTGCTAAAAAGGAATTGGGCGGAGGTGTCAGCATTGATTTAATCCATGAATGGGATTATTTAACATATTTATTTGGAAAACCAGATGAAATTTTCAGTATTTTGGATAAAGTATCTAATTTGGAAATTGACACTGAAGACATTGCTATTTACATGGCTAAATATGAAAATTATCTGTTAGAATTGCATTTGGATTATTTTGGAAGGTATCCAATACGTGAAATAATAATCTTTCAAAACGATGAAACGATTGTAGCAGATATTCAAAACAATAAAATTATCTTCAAAAATAAGGGAAACATATTGGATTTCAGTGAAGAAAGGAATGATTTTCAGGTAGAAGAATTAAAATACTTCTTTAAATTAATTAACAATGATGTTGAAAATATAAATGATATTGGAAATGCATTGGATGTGATGAAACTAACTCAAGGGGAAATATTATGAATTTATTGTTTACAATATGTGGTAGAGCAGGTTCTAAAGGGATAAAAAATAAGAATATAAAAAATTTTTTGGATAAGCCTTTGGCGTTATATTCATTGTCAGTAATTGATTTATATTTAAATGAATCTGATTACCCTGCGGACATCGTTTTAAATACTGATAGTGATGGTTTGATAAATATTTTTGAGAATAATTCTTTAAGATCGGTTGATATAATTAAAAGGACTCCTGAATTGTCCGGAGATGATGTTGCTAAAATAGATGTTATAAAAAATTGTCTAATTGAAATGGAATCAAGAAACAATAAAGAATATGATTATGTAATTGATTTGGATATTACTTCTCCATTAAGGACCGTAACTGATTTGAAAATAATGATTGACAAAAAGATAAATTCAGATTGTGACTTAATATTTTCTGTCACTGATTCAAGAAGAAATCCTTACTTTAATATGGTTAAAAAAACTGAAAATGGTTATGAAAGAGTGATTTCATCTAATTTTAACACTAGGCAGGAAGCTCCTGAAATTTTTGACATGAACGCTTCCATTTATGTTTATTCAAGAGAGTTTTTACATAAAAATATCGGCTTATTTGATGGAAAATGTGATGCATATAAAATGTTCGATACAGGTATATTGGACCTTGACCATGAAGGAGACATGGTTTTAATGGAAGTTATTGCAAAATACTTATTTGAAAATAAAAGTGAATTTAAAGAAGTTTATGATAATATTTAGGTGAAAATATGGCTGAAGATAGATTTGATGGATGGAAAGCTCCTGAGATTAAAGAATGTGAATTAACTAAATATAATTGGCTGGTTCAAAATAAGGATAATTTGGATTTAGGATATAAAACAGATATTGGTGCATTTACATATATTAATGCTAAAAACAATGTTATTATTGAGGATTATGTCCAAATCGGGTCTCATTGCTCAATTTATTCAGTATCTACAATTGATGATAAAGAGGGGGAAGTTATTCTTAAAAAGAATTGCAGAATCGGAACTCACTCTGTAGTCATGCCTGGGGTAACAATTGGTGAAAATTCGATTATTGGTGCATTTAGTTTTGTTACAAAGGATATTCCAGACAATGTTGTGGCTTATGGCGTCCCTGCTAAAGTTATAAGGAAATTAGACTAAAAATTTCTATTTTTTTTAAAATTTTAAAAACAATTATATAATATGAAAAACATAGTTATAATCCTACATATAATTTTATTTAATTACATTGAAATTCAATTGTCCTTTGGAGGATACTAATGAACGTTCCCTTGTTTGAAATATACAATGATGAAGAAGATATTAAACTTATTTCAGAAGAAATTGCTTCTGGAAAGTTTTGGGCAGTAGGTTCTAGAGTATCTGAGTTTGAAGAAAAAATTGCAGAATATATCGGAACTAAACATGCGTTAACATTCAATTCAGGAACTTCAGCGCTACACGCATCTCTTTTAGCACAAGGGATAGGTAAAAATGATGAAGTAATTGTCCCATCATTTACATTTATAGCCACTGCAAATTGCGCTTTATTTGTTGGAGCTAGGCCTGTTTTTGCAGATATTGAAGAGAAAACATGTGGTTTAAATCCAGAATTTGTTCAAGACTTAATTAATAAAAATACAAAAGCAATAATCCCAGTTCATTATGGGGGATGTCCTTGTCAGATTAAAGAATTAAAGGATATTGCTGAAGATAATAATTTAATTTTAATTGAAGATGCTGCTGAAGCATTTGGAGCATCTATTGATGGTAAAAAATGTGGAACTTTCGGTGATTTGAATGTTTTAAGTTTTTGCCAGAACAAAGTTATTACAACCGGTGAAGGAGGGGCAATTGTAACTGATTGTGATGAAACTTATGAAAAATTAAAATTAATCAGGTCTCATGGAAGATTAGAGGGTGCAGATTATTTTTCTTCATCTGATCTTTTTGATTACATTGATGTAGGATTCAATTGGAGAATGTCCAATTTAACTGCAACATTAGGTATCTCTCAAATTAATAAAGTGGATAAAATTATCGAGTTGAGGCAAAAAAATGTAGAGTACCTTTCAAAAAGATTGCTTGAGGAAACTGATTCTGTTATTGTTCCAGATGTTCCTAGAGGATATAATAATGTTTATCAATTATTCAGCATTTTTGTGGATAAACGTGATGAATTAATTAAATATTTAGCGAATAATGGAATTTCCTCTAAAATTTATTTCCATCCAGTCCATCAATCTGAATTTTATAAAAATAAATTAGGTTATGATGTAAAATTACCTATTACAGAAAGTATCTTTGAAAAAACAATTACTCTTCCAATGTTTCCATCAATAACAACCGAACAAATGGACTATGTTGCTGAGACAGTTGGAAAGTTCTATAAAATCTAAGGAAGCGTATATGATGTTAAATGATTTTTATAAAAATAAAAAAGTTCTTGTCACTGGTGGATCAGGATCTATCGGTCAAAAAATTGTTAAAGAATTATTAAATTATGATGTTGATGTTGTCAGAGTATTGGATAACAATGAAACCGCTTTATTTGATTTAGAACAAGATTTAAATTCATCCAAAATCAGAACTTTTGTTGGAGATATTAGAGACTACCAAAGATTAATACGTGCCTTTAAAGATATAGACATCATTTTTCATGCGGCTGCTTATAAACATGTTCCATTGTGTGAATATAATCCGATGGATGCTGTTAAAACAAACGTTATTGGAACTCAGAATATTATTGACGCCGCAATTACATGCAATGTTGAAAAAGTAATTTTAATCAGTACTGATAAAGCTGTTAATCCAGTAAATGTAATGGGAGCCACTAAACTACTCGCTGAAAGATTGATGATTTCATCAAATGTGTATAGTGGAATAGGTGGAACTAAATTTTCCTGTGTTCGTTTTGGAAATGTATTGAATTCAAGAGGATCAGTTATTCCAGTATTTAAAAAGCAAATAAGTAATGGCGGACCGGTAACTATTACTGATGAGAGAATGACTCGTTTTATCATGCATATTCATGAAGCTGCAAAACTTATTTTGACTGCTGGAAGTTTGTCTGATGGAGGAGAAATATTTATTCTGAAAATGCCTTCAGTAACTGTACCTGATTTGGCAGAAGCTATGATTGAATATTATGCGCCGAAATATGGTTTTAATGTTGAAGATATTGATGTTGAAATAATTGGAAAAAGAGTCGGTGAAAAGTTACATGAAGACTTGATGACTCCTGAAGAATTAATTTGTGCTGAGGATAATGGGGATTTATTCATTATACGAAATGAGATTAATGAAAATCATCCTAATTTTATTTATAATTCTTCTGAAATAGAACAACTCAATAAAAAAGAGATATTTAAGATTTTAAATGAAATCGATTAATATTTTTAATTTTTCTTAAATATTTTTTTATATTTTTTTCAATTAATCTTTTTTAGTATTTTCGATTAAGTTAAGTAAATCTTTCCTAATGTTGTCCAGTCTTTCGTTGTTTAAGTCTCCATCATAAATATATATTTCGCTGTCTTTAAAAGCCAATGCAGATGCAGACACTATTGAACTAACTACTGTAGGTTTAATTCCAATCAAACTCAATATTTCTATAGGAAATGTTTTTTCTATGATTGTTGACTGTGGAAAAATCTTTTTATAATCTTTATCGTCCCTAGGGTGCGGTTTAATAATTAATTTATAATCTTTATATTTTTCAATTGTTTTTTGATAAATGTTAATTTCGTCATCTAGAGTTAGGTGTCCTTCCTGGGACAATGGCTGTGTTAAAATCAATAAAGTTTCACCTTCAAAGTCATAGACTGCATCTCCAATATTGAAAATATTCAAAATATCCTTTTTCTGTGAATCTGACAAATTATCCCATAGTTCCTGCATATTGATGATTCTAACTTTATCCTTGATTAACGGATGGTCTACATTGTATGTCAAATAAATATTTTTAATGTTTTTATGACTTCCAAAGGCTTCAGTATTTTTTAAAAAGTATACTCCACAAATATGGAGAAACGTATCTATTATAGGATTTATTTTATGGGTTTCAGTGATTTCCATACAATAATTAGCTATTCCGTCTTCAATCAGATTAGAATTCTCATTTTCATAAAACATAAAGGAAAATGGGCTTTGTGCATGTCCATATACTGTAACTTCTTTATTAAATGTCTTTATAAACAATAATATTCTTAATTTTATATATCCATAAAAATATCTACAATAACCCTTTATATTTTCAATTATCCCATTAATGGAATCTAAAGGAGCCATTTTAGGACCATCTACAAATGAAACCTCAGGCAATTGTATGTGTTTAACGTTTTTTGAAATCTCTTTCGGAAATATATCTGCGAATATATAGATGTCAGTTTCATCATATCCCTTCATTAACAGATATAAGAAAAAAGAATATACTGTAATAAACAAACACACATTAATTTTTTCTTTAGCCATTTTATTTTCCTCAATAAAGTAGTTGGTTACAACTTTGCTTTTTCATTTTCCTCATCAATTTGCCTTAGAGCATTCTTATTGACTAATTTTCTAACGAATCCTGCAGGAATCAGCTTTAATAAAAGTTCAATTCCCTTATTGTTCATTCCTTTGTAAAACATTTTAGCTTTTAATGGCAGTTCATCCAAATATTCGATAACTTCTCCACAATCCACTTCAAAAGCATACTCTTTAAACATTTCCGCATAAGGATGATCCTTATTATACCAAGGCCTGTCATAATTCGGTCCGCAGAAATGTAAAAAAACGGGATTTTCACGGGCATAATCAACAATCTCTTTG
>SUTL01000049.1:13721-15172 GCA_015062925.1 Methanobrevibacter thaueri | reverse complement strand
TTACTGTAGCAGAACATACTATGGGATTAATTTTAAGTATGGCTCGTAAAATATCTATTGCTGATAAATCTGTTAAAGATGGAAAATGGGAAAAGAAAAAATTTATGGGCGTTGAACTTAGAAACAAAACCCTTGGTGTAATCGGTATGGGAAGAATCGGTTCACAAGTAGTTAACAGATGTAAAGCATTTGGAATGGATGCAATGGCTTATGATCCATACTTACCTGAAGAAGTTGCAAAACAGATGGCTGTTGAATTAACTGATTTAGATACAGTACTTAAAAATGCTGATTTTATTACCATTCACGTTCCATTAACTCCTGAAACCAAACATTCAATTTCCACAGAACAATTTGAAACAATGAAAGATACTGCATACATTGTAAATTGTGCTCGTGGAGGAATCATTGATGAAAATGCATTATATGAAGCATTATCCAATAATAAAATAGGTGGAGCTGCTTTAGATGTATATGAAGATGAACCACCAAAAGAATCAAAATTATTTGAACTCGACAATATCGTATTAACACCCCACATTGCTGCTTCAACTAAAGAAGCACAAAGGGACGCTGCTATTATTGTAGCTGATGAAATTGTTGAGTTAAGCAAAGGAAACAATCCTAAAAATGTTTTAAACATGCCACGTATTGACAATAATACCTATCAGGAATTATCCCCATACATGGAATTATGTGAAAAATTAGGTAGTTTCATATCACAAGCTGTAAACGGCAAAATCAAAGAAATCGAAATAGTTTACAGTGGAGAATTAGCTGAAATCGACAATTTAGAAATATTAACAAGAACTGTTATTCAGGGCGCTGTAAATCCATTTTTAAGCTCACCTGTAAATGCCGTTAATGCTGCTCTTGTTGCTAAAGAAAGAGGCATCAGCATTACTGAAGGTAGAAAAGACAATGCTAAAGGATATGAATCTTTAATTAAAGTTATTGCTAAAAGTGAAAATGACACTTTCTCCGCCGAAGGCACTCACTTACACGAAGCAAGAATTTTAAAAGTAAACGGTTACTGGGTAGATGTTATTCCTGAAGGACACATGTTTATTGCAAAATATGAAGATGTTCCTGGAAGCATCGGTAAAATTGGCACCAAATTAGGTGAACACAACGTAAACATTGGAATTATGCAAGTTGGAAGAGATGAACAAGGCGGAAGAGCTATTATGGTTCTAACTTTAGATAAAGAAATTCCAACAGACGTAATTAAAGAAATCCAAGTTTTAGATAATGTTTACGAAGCTATTGGATTAAACTTATAAAAAACAATTTTTCACCATAATTGTTTTTTATTTTTATTTTTTAAAAATTCTTTTAACACTACCATCCGGATTTAACTCAATTCTAACCACATTATTATTCGGCATTTGAGTATTAGAAATGATTTCAACCTGATTTTGATTAATTCTTTCTTCTTCTAATCTTTTTAA
>SUTL01000049.1:0-13711 GCA_015062925.1 Methanobrevibacter thaueri | reverse complement strand
ACCTGATTTTGATTAGTCTTTCTTCTTCAAGTCTTTTGAAAAACTCATCATCAATAACATTAACCTGTTGGCGTTTTTCAAATTCATCATAATGATTTTGTCTTTCTTCATCAAGTGTTTTGAAAAACTCATCATCCTCTTCATCGAAAAATCCGGGTTTAAACTCATCACTATCAGTTACAACATCACTTTCATCAAAAAAGTCCTCAGTATTATCTTCAACCAAATAGCCATAATCTCCTAAGGTGTAATCCATTGGTTGACCATATCTGTCATATGATTTGAATGTTTGTAGTGAATATGGAAGACATACAATCATGTGGAAATATCCGTGTCTTGAAAATGTATTTAAATCAGCATCGGAAGGATTTGCACTTGGTCCGGGATGTGAGTGAACAGAACCCATGTATTTTGTATTCATTGGAATTAATTCTGAGTGAACAACTGCTCCTGTTTCACATGTTTCGCCTGGAACAAATATTAAACCTGTGATATAAAGAATTTTATCTTTTATTTGACCGTCAAAGAATGCTAAAAATTCCATAGGATAAGCTTTTTTTGAGTAGTAAATTACTGATTCTAGAACTTCACGATCAACTCTAACTTCCCTAAATTCCTCATCATCATTTCCTAATATTTTTGAAATAAAACTCATTTTATCACCCCGATTATTTTAAAGAAGTCTTTGCTAAAAATTGGAAGTTGCCAGTCTGTGTAGACATAACTTCTATATGATGTTTGATTTTTATTTTCTTTTTTATTAAAACCTACTATTTTTTTATCTTTCCTATATATTCCTATTCCACGTTTTTTATAAGTTTCAATATCATTCAAGTTAATGCCATTTTGGAACAATAATTCATGTATTTCATTTAACTTCATGCCTTTTATTTTATCATTGGCTTCATTATTTGGATACTTAGATTTGAGGTATGAAATCCCATGTGAATTAACACAATTCCTCCATGACTCATCCTGTCTCCATTTGAAATATTTTAAAATATCCTCATCTTGAATCGGTATAACCCTTGAATCAAAAGCGGGAGGTTTTTTAAATACATTACCATAATGAATTACAAAAGATGCGCCGGTAAAACTGGCTATTACAGAATTAATTTTTTCAATTCTACCATCAAAAGGAATATTATCAAAAATCAAGCTTATTTCATCTGAAAAAGAATAAATAAAAAGTGGAGAGAATTCCTTAAATAAATCCTCACAAACTTTTGAAATTACTCCATAAAAATTCTCATCATAAGGCTTTACTAACTCCAAATCACGGGCCAGCTGATGAAAAGCCCTTCCATCCAAACGGACGATAACCTTTGAATTTTTTGGAACTTTCAGTGAAGAATAAACTTCATAATCTTTCATTACATACCCACACTAATTGTTTCATTGAAACTTTTAAGTAATCTTATAGCAGATAGTGCAGCCAACATACTTGTTTTAGGATTAGCTTCACAAGGTAAATTCTCAGTTCTTGTTTTAAACTCACCAAAATCACCTTTAGCAGTGATTTCATGAACATTCCTATTAACATTAGGATCCACAATAATTTTCACATCAATATCCCTTTGACAAGCAAGACTAATAGTTGCTGCAACATTAATGTTTAATGGAAATTCCTTAACAGCCTCAGAAGCTTTACCTTCAAATAAAATTTCCTCACTATTAATATCTTTTCCAAGAGACTTTGGAGATTTCCTTGTAACAAGACTGACTTCCTTAAGACCAAATTTAGCAACAGCTTTAATCCCATCCAAACCAACAATAGCGCCGGAAGGTAAATGTATCCGAGCATTATGTTTTTTAGCAAGTTCCTCCATGTCTTTATAGAATTTATTATCCATAAAAGCACCAATACTCATAACAATCATGTCCAAACCATGAGTTAATACTTTTGGAGCATATTCTTTAACTGAAACAGGTGCAGCACATTCTAAAATCAAATCAACATTATTCAACATATCATCAAAATCAAGAACAGCAACACCACCAGCTAAACTTGCTAAATTTTCAGCTCTTTCAATATCCTTATCAAAAAAATATGCAATTTTAATATCATTACTTTCTGAAATCATACTGGTGGTTATAATATTAGCAATAGCCCCACAGCCTATAATACCTACTTTCATAATTAATCACACTAAACAAAATATTAAAAAGTTTAAATTTAAAAAAAGAATATAGATGGAAAGATCTTTTTATTATATTATTTATAATCTTTCAGCATCGAATTTACTTTGAGTTTCTACTTGTGGTTGAGGAGTTTCAGGTCTAGGAGCAGGAGTTTCAGGGATTGGTGGTTCCGGATTAACTTTTTTCATATCCCTCGGATTGATTAACATAATATCTCCAATAGCTTGAACTTTATCAAAATCCACAGTTAATAAATCATTCTGGAAAGATTTCATATTATTATCTTCAGGCATTTCACCACGAATACTTCCTAAAAATGAATTTATAACTCCTGCAGGTTTTGGTTGTTGTTCAATAGCCCTTACCTGTAATTTTGAAATAGTTCCCAATCTAATATTAAGAATAACATCTTCAACACGACCAACATAATGTCCGGTGTTGGTATAAATATCTAAACTACGTAATCTTGAAACTTTTACCATGTTAAACACCACAAATTGATAATATATAATTTTATTTAATTGTTAATATAAATACTTTATTATTTTAAATGTCTTATTGCAAAAAAATTTATTAATTAAAAAATTATAATATAAATTAAACAATAATGAGGGCTTTAAATGTGGGATACAACAAAAGATTATAGAATTTTAGTAGCAAGTAAAGCAAGAGAAAACTATCTTAACCTTATTCCTACCGCATCATTTAGAGGAAGTTGGAATAAAAAACAAGCCGTAGATATGGGAAAACAAATGAATAGTGATTTCCAATCATTAACATATTCCTATTTAGAAGGAGATGAACTTATAAACTCTCCTGATGTTGAAGCATTGAAAGAAAAAGCTTTAAAGATTATTGAATACTTAGGAGGAGAAGATTGGAATAAAAAATTCCTAAGTAACGCTCCTAAAGAAGACAGACAAAAAACCCAGGAAAATATTGCTAAAGTAAGATTTTTCCTTGACACAATAATTGGTTTAAAAGACAGATTAGCATTAGGACCTATAAATGACCCAATTATATCTATTGATATTAAAGTTGGTGAAGTAATGAGTGTTACTACACATCCTAAAAATGAAAATCTAATGTTATGTAATGTTAACCTTGGAAAAAGAGCAATAACTGTTGTTACTAATGATTTGAATGTTAAAGATAATAATAAAGTAGGAGTATCCTTATTGCCACCACAATCCTTCAGTGATATTGTAAGTGAAGGAATGTTTCTTGGAATGAATGGGAGTATTTTAAAAGATGTTGATGGTGAATTAGGTGAAATGCCAAAAGGAATACCTATGGAATCACTTAATGAAACACGTAATCTTGTTGAAAATTATTTAAAATAATTTGGATTATCTTAAATTTAATCCAATTAATTTTGTTTTTGTCATTTCATCCACAGCATATTTAATTCCTTCTTTTCCAACTCCACTATTTTTAAATCCTCCAAATGGCATGTTGTCTGTTCTGAATGTTGACTGTTTATTAATAAATACTGTTCCCGCTTCTATTTGATTAGCGCATTTCATTGCTTTTGCATAATCATTTGTAAATACACCAGCCTGTAATCCGTATTCTGTGGCATTTGCAACTTGAATAGCTTCATCAACATCATGAACATGAATTATTGGTGCTATTGGTCCGAATGTTTCATTTTTCACTAAATCCATGTCCGGTGTGACATTATCAATTACTGTTGCTTGGTAAAATGCACCATCACGCTCACCACCAATTAATATTTTTGCACCAGATTTGCATGCATTATTAACTGTTTCTTCAACTTGAATAGCTGCTTTTTTAGAAATTAATGTTCCTAGAGTAGTTTTAGTATCTGAAGGATTGCCCATGATTATTTTTTGGGTTTCATTAATCAGTTTTTCTACGAATATATCAGCAATATCTTCTTCAACAATGATTCTTTTAACGCCCATGCAAACCTGTCCTGCATTTAAGAAAGCTCCGTTAATAACTCCTTTAACTGCTTTATCAATATCAGCATCATTTAAAACAATCATAGGATCATTTCCACCTAATTCCAGTGTTACTTTTTTCATTCCTGCTTTTTGTGATATCATTAATCCTGTTGTTACGCTTCCTGTGAATGATATTTTATCAACATCCGAAGAGCATACAAGATAATCTCCTATTTCAGACCCGTATCCTGTTATAACATTAACAACTCCGTCAGGAAATTCTTCGTTTAATAATTCGCAGAATTTCATTACTGTTAATGGTGCTTCTGTTGGTGGTTTAACAATGACTGTGTTTTTACATGCTATTGCAGGTGCGATTTTATGGATGGTTAAATTTAAAGGATAGTTAAATGGTGTTATTGCACAAACCACCCCCAATGGTATTTTTTGTGTGAATGCGAAAAATCCTTTTCCATTTAATCCCGCATCTAAAGGTATGCTTTCACCATAAATTCTTTTTGCTTCTTCAGCTGCTAATTTTAAGGTTTCTATTGATCTGTCCAGTTCCACTAGAGATTCGTTGATTGGTTTTCCTACTTCTAAAGTTAGTGATTCTGCAAATTCTTCACGTTTATCTTTTAATTTGGAAACTACATTATATAATTTATTTGATATTTTAAAAGCTGACATTTCTGTTAATGATGTTTTAGCTTTATTTGCTTCTTCAATTGCTAATTGTGCAGTTTGTCTATGTGCAATTGGAATAGTATCAATCACATCATCATTATATGGATTTATAACTTCTATTTTATCTTCACTACTAATGTGTTTACCACCTATTAACATATCCATCATTCATCACCTTACTATATTAATATTTTTATACTTTGAAATTTAAATATTACTTTATGCAAACAAACAGATTTGAAACTTTTTTTGATGCTATATTGGCAATTATAATTACTGTTTTAGTTTTAAAAATACCTCAACCAGCCACTCCTACATTTGAATCTTTTATAAGTTTACATTATATTTATATTGCTTATTTGATTAGTTTTTTAATATTATATAATATCTGGTATGCTAATCATAAGTTATTTCAAATAATTGATGAAATTGATAATAAATCTGTTTGGATTTATGGAATGATGATTTTTACCATTTCTTTACTTCCTTATTTTACAATTTGGATTGCAAATCATCTTTATTCAGTTCCTGCGGAAACCATGTTCGGATTACTTTTTATAATCACACATATTTTAAATACATTAGCTATTAAAGCTATTTATAATAGTAATCATTATAATGAACAGTTGCATGAATTACATTTTAATTCCTATTATATGCATATTCCAACAATTGTTTTAATTATTGGTTTTATATTAACTTACACTGTTTATATTCCAAGCATATATATTTGCTGTTTATTATCTGTGGTTTTATGGATTATTCTTGAAAAATTAGTGAGGAGATTGAGTTAAATGGAAACTGAAAGGTTTGAAGCATTAATTGATGCTATTTTAGCCATTATTATTACAATTATTGTTTTGGAAATCCCCCTTGCTTCTGCGGGAAATTGGGAGTCTCTTTTTGAATTAAGATATGAATTTATAATTTATGCTGTGAGTTTCATTGTCTGTTTTAACTTCTGGAATTATAATAATAATCTTTTCAGTATTGTGAATAAAATTGATTATAAAGTAATATGGACTATGGGAGTTACATTATTCGTATTTTCACTTTTACCTTATTTTACAACTTTTGTTGGTGAAAATTTCTATGTGTTTTTCCCACAATTCATGTACGGATTATGTTTTATTATAACTGCAATTTTATCAATGCTTATAAGTAAATTTTTAAAGGAATGTGATCCTGCAAATATAGCATTGCAATTAACTTTAAATAATCATTATCCTCTTTACGGAACAATTATTCTTGTTATAATTGGAATGATAATAGCATATTTATTTATCCTCCAATGATTATGATTTGTTGTTTAATTTCAATATTGGGAGTTTGGATCATTCCAAGAATAGGAATTAAAAAATTTTAAAACACCATACCCCACATTATTTTTTTTTAGAATTGTTGAGACTGAATATTTAATGTCTGGTAATAATAACCTTTTTTTGCAATCAATTCCTCATGACAACCTGCTTCAATAATTTTACCATCTGAAATTACAATTATTTTATCCGCATTTTTAATAGTTGACAATCTATGTGCTATGATGAAACTTGTTTTATTCTTCATTAATTCATCCATTGCTATTTGAATTAACTCTTCTGTTTTAGTATCAACACTAGAAGTTGCTTCATCTAAAATTAGAATTTCTTTTTGAGAAAGAATAGTTCTTGCTATTGTTATTAATTGTTTTTGACCATGGGAAATATTATCACAATCTTCACTGATTACACTTTCATAAGAATCAGGTAATTGCATTATAAACTCATCAGCATAAATTTGTTTTGATATTTTTATTATTTCTTCATCACTTGCATCTAATTTCCCATATCGAATATTATTAAGTATTGTATCATTGAAAATCCATGAATCCTGAAGAACCATACCTACAAGTGATCTGAGAGAATGTTTATCATATTCATTAATGTTTACACCATCAATTTTAATCTCTCCGGAATCCACATCGTAAAATCTCATGAGTAATTTTACAATTGTTGTTTTACCCGCACCTGTTTCACCGACAATTGCTATTTTATCTCCTTTATTTACTTTGAATGACAAATTATCTATTATTTTTTTATCAGAATCATATGAGAAATTAATATTTTCAAATGTTATGTTTTCATTAATATTTTTAATTATTTTTTCAGAATTGTTTTCTTCTTCATTTAATTCTAAAAACTCAAATATTCTTTCACTTGCAGCCATTGCAATTTGAACTGTGGTCATTGATTTTGTTATTTGCTGTATTGGTCTTGTGAAGTGTTCAATGTACTGGAAAAATGCTAATATATCCCCAACAGTTATTGCTTTTTGAAGTGCGAATACTGCTCCTAAAACTGCAATTATAACATATTGTATGTTTGAAATTAACTCCATTGAAGGACTGTTTAAACTGGATATGAATTCTGATTTCCATTCATAATTATACATTTTCTCATTATCCTGGTTGAATTTATTAATTGAATCCTCTTCCTGGTTGAATATTTGAATAATATCAATGCCTGTAAAGTTTTCTTCAATCTGACCGTTTAAACTTCCCCTGTATTCCAGTTCTTTTGAAAAGTATTTTTGTGAACGATTTGTAATGACTCTTATTACCAGGAATGTGATTGGAACTAATGTTAATGTAGCTAATGCCATCCAAATATTAATAGTTATCATTACAACTGTTATTCCGACAAGAGTGATTACTGCAGTTATTAATTGTAAAAATGATTGTGTAATTCCGCTTTGAAGTGAATCAACATCATTTGTTATTCTTGATAAAATATCTCCTCTTTTGTTTTCATCTATTTGTTTCATTGAAAGATGGGTGATTTTTTCAAGAATCTCTTTTCTTAAATTATAACTGATTTCAGTTGTTACATTAATAAGAATGTAATTTTGCAAATAAGCAAAAATTGAACTTACAATATATAAAATAAAAGCTATTATTAGAATATTAATAAAACTTCCAAAATCAAAATTCCCTGTGTGATTTATAATATTAATCACACCCTCATAAATAATAGTTAATGCTTTACCAATTAACAATGGTCCGATAACATCGAATAATGTGGATATTACAGCGCAAATCACAGTTATGATTAATTTTAGTTTATAATCCTTTAATAGGAATATAATGTTTTTAATTGCTTTTCTAGTGTCTACAGGTTTATCCATAGACTCATCTAACTGAGAACTCATAATTCCACCTTCATATTATCAATTTGTGAGTTAACAATTTCTGCATAAAGTGCACATGATTTTTTAAGTTCATCATGTGTTCCTCTCTCAAGAATCTCTCCATCATCCATAACAATAATTTCATCAGCATCCATAATAGTGGAAATCCTTTGAGATACAATTAAAATTGAAGAATCCTTTAATAAATTCTTAATATTATTTTTAACAATACGTTCAGTATTCATATCAAGAGCTGAAAAACAATCATCAAATAAATAAAAACTAGCTTCATTAATAATTGCTCTTGCTATGGATAAACGTTGTTTTTGACCTCCTGAGAAATTAGAACCCCCCTGCAATACTTCACTATCAATATCATTTATAAAATCAGCTCCGGCTAATTTAAGAGCATTGTTTATTTCTTCATCACTCGCATTCTTTTTACCGATTAATATGTTGGATTTAACACTTTCCTGGAATAAAAAAGTGGATTGTGGAGCGTAACTTATTTTATTTCTCAATGTTTTTAAGTTGAAATTTTTAATATTAATATTGTTGATTAAAATTTCCCCTGATGTTGGATCCTGGAGTCGTGGGATTAAATTTAAAATAGTGGATTTTCCACTTCCGGTTCTTCCAATAATCGCAGTGGTTTTACCCGGTTTTAAAGTGAAATTTATATTTTTAACAGATTCTTTTTCACTTTGAGGATATTTATATGAAACATTTCTAAATTCCAATATAGGATTATCTTCAATTTGATTAATTTCACCATCAACAATAGTTAAAGGAGTGTTTAAAACTTCACTAACACGTTTTCGAGATACAATGATTCTTGGAAGTATAATCATAACTCCCCCTAACATTAAAAATGAAGATACTATTTGTGTTGAATACTGGATAAAAGCAATGATTTGTCCAGTTAAAATAGATCCTTTAATTGCGCCATAAGCTCCGAAATAAAGAATGAAAATAATCATCACATTTAAAATCAGACTTAAGAGAGGAATCATTATAAGAACATTATGAAAAACAAGCCTGTTAGTGTCAAATAATTGTTTATTGGTTTTTTCAAATCTTTTTTCCTCATAATCCTGTCTAACATAAGCTTTAATAACTGGAATTCCAATTAAAATTTCCCTTGAAATCTCATTAACCTTATCAGTTAATTCCTGCATTAATCTAAAATATGGGGCGATTCTAATAAGCATGATAATAAAAAGAATAATAATGCCTATGAAAGTAACAATAATAATCCATGAAAGATCACTTCCAATTTCAAATGCTTTAATAATACTTCCCACACCTAAAATCGGAGCTAAAACAAGTGTTGTGAAAATCATCCCCAAACCACCTTGCAACTGATCAATATCATTAATTGAACGTGTGATTAAGGAGGATTTTGAAATATTATTCAATTCCTGATTAGAAAACTTCAGCACTTTCTTATATAATATTCTTCTTAAATCCCTACCATATCCGGAAAAGACTGTGGAGGAAAAATATGAAGATAAAATACTCATAAGAGCCATTATCCCTACCATTAAAATCATATAACTTCCAATGTAAATTATATAATTAACATCAGTATTTTTAATACCAATATCAACAATATTAGCAGTGTATACAGGTAAAGTTAAACTACAATACACTTCAACAATAATACATATGAAAATTAATAAAACTTGAGGAATTTTATTTTTAATAGGTTTTAATATTGTTTTCATAGAAATATAATCCTTAAATATATTTAGTAGTTAAATGTTTTTGAATTAGTTATATTTCTTCATTTCTTAGTAATTTGAAGATTTATAATCCTAAAAAAGAAAGTATGAATTAATACTTTAATAATGCTATTAATTATTTTAGCTATTGTTGTTATTTAAAGTTTATTAGCATATATGAATTTGTTAAATTAATTCATTCAACACAGAACGCATTGGTAAATGAAATTATCAGTTATAAAAATTATTTTATGAATAAAAAATAGTGAAAATATAAAACCTCCCTTCAAGTATTCGGATAAATGAAACAATAGGAGCAGATGCAAATACATCTATTAAAATATTTCTCCAAGAATATCATACAAATGAAGTTTAAAAAAAATGGTGGAATAGCTCACATGGAGCTATTCGACACTACTGATTTTACCGGACATGTCTTCAGTGAAATTCATGTTTTTAAATGAATCATCGGTTGGAAGTATCATTTTGAATTCATGGATTTCATCAACCTGTCCTGATCCTTTGAAATCATTGAATGCAAGAACATGTCCTCCTTTTGTCTTGTTATCAGAGAGGAAATGAAGGTGCCAACCGTGCATGTTGAGTTCATTCATGTACTCTGGGAAGTAAACTGCCACAACAGTTCCTGTTTGGTCTGTGCAGTTGAATACTTTCTGATCCACTGCAGCAACATCAGTGAATTCCTTGTAAGGTTTTTCTTGCTTTTCAACGCTTCTCACAGTAATATTTGAGAAGTCGCCCTTGATTTTGATTACAAACATGTTGTTTGTACCGTATTTTTTAATTTCCTTATCCAGTTGACCTGTCAAATCATCAAAGTCCTTTGCAGTTATTTCAGGAATACTTCCATCCTCGTCAAATGTAGTGATTGTGGCGAAAGGTATTGTTTCATTGTCTGCCATGACATTAATACTTCCGTCAGCAGCTGCCTGATAGACAACACCATCAAGAACAATCATCTCTCCGTTCACACCTTCAAATGTTCCAAGGCCAATGTCCCCATGTGTTTTGAAATCACCCACAGTGACAACTCCATCATATTCTCCATGCATGAAAGCCTGCATTAAAGAGACCTGATACATTGAATCATCATTGCCATTTAAAAATAATGAATTTTGAGCATTTACCGCTGAGATGGCAAGCAGACCCATTACAATTAATACAAAAACTATTTTTTTATTCAAATACTATACCCCCAATTCGATAATTAAATCTATATTCAAATTTAGTAATAAGGTTAATGATTAATATTATTAATTGATACTATAGATTATTTTAAATATTATTTAAAATATTTTTCCAATTCATTTAACTCATTATTAAACTCTTTAACTTCTTTTGATGCAATTTCACCTGATAAATCACTCATATAATTGTTGTACATATGTATTGCAAGCAAGACTACAACGATTATTCCTCCAAAAAGTAATATGAATTCTGCTGCTGCCTGAGCTTTATCATCCAATTAAAATCCCCCCAGAAGTAAAGAACCACCAAAAATTGAGATTAAATAAAAAATTCCAAAAGATGATGTTGCAAGAGGCAGTGAATATTTAATTCCTTTTTTAATTTCACCATCCATAATTATACTAATAATAAAACCCACTAAAATTGAGTGAATTATTAAATATAATTCTCCAACTACTGGTGCTGTTAATATGATTTCAGATTCCATTCCATAGCTTTGCATGAACCCCGAATACACTCCAACCATACCAATTGCAAATGGTGTTGCAATAACAGCTGAAATTAATAAGAACATAACTGACATCATAACAGAAGATCTTCTTTCACGTTTAAGTGCCATTAGATCCCTAAGATCATCTGAAACATCAGACAAGACCTTTGAAATACTTGATCCGGATTTTCTTCCATCAAGAATTATGCCGAAAACCCTTTCCAGCTCCTTTGATTTTAAACGTTTACTCATTGCAATCCATGCGTCATCAAAATTAGCTCCCATACGAATTTCAATGATTGTTCTGCGCATTTCATCGTATAGGGCTCCTTCGCCGTACTGGGACATATCTTCCATTGCGTTTTCAAAACTGAGTCCTGTCTGAAGCATACTTGCGAGTTGTCTTAAAAAGTCAGGTGCTGTCTTTTCAATCTCCTGTGCTCGTCTTTCCTGCTGGACAATGACATATGTGAAAAGTCCCGGAATTACGAATAACGGCAGAATCAATACGGAAAAGGGAAAGCTTATCATTATTACTGTTAACATTAATGCAATCTCACTTACTGAAATGAAAATTATAAGTATGGCTAAAACTTTACTTGCATCTGTAAAAACTGTTCCACTCAGTAAGAACTCCTGCAATTTAGATAATTGCTTTTCAGGCATAATATTGTCAATAAATATCGCTAAATCATTGATTATTTTAAATTTCATGAAATAATATTAGATATTAAATTATATAAATTGTTGGTTGTTTTTAAAAACAATTTTGCAAGGTGAAAACAATATTATATCAAAAAAAATAACGACCTTTGAGTCAATAATTAGAATTATTGAAACTATATTCAGGAAAAAAAGCAAAAGGTAAAATAGAGATTATTAATCTCTATTTTTTAATATAAGTTCGCAATTTTGGCTGTATATGACTGGTCCTTCAATATTGGTGATTGTTAAATTATTAATAATAATCTTTCCTTTTTTTTCAAAATTATCTATGGAAATTCCTGAAGAATTATTAGACCCCTCAATTTTATGTCCATTCCCATTAATTATCAGATTTTCTTCGCTAATAATCATGTCAGAGTTATTGCCTTGAAATTTGTAATCTTTAGTCATGTTGAATGTACCATTAGCACTTAAACATCCTCATAAAAATCATTAATCCAAGTATCATTGTTGAGTTCAAATTGATTATTCTATGCTAAAACAATTCCTGAACCCATTAAAATGCATAAAATTATTATAATGAGAAATAATTTAAATTTTAACTTCATTAATGAACCACCAATATCTAGTTTTTTTAATGTAGTGTAAATGCCCTTGTTAAAATCAGCATTATATATACTAAAAAATTTGATTGCAAAACTATTTACATTTTTAATACTTTTTAATTATTTCATATATTATTTTAAAAGACAATAATATTAATCAAAATATGTTGGTAAATTTAAAACTAACAGAATCCCAAGCTATGCAATTGAACATCATCTTCCTAAAAAAGGTGAGGATTCCTGAATTTTTTTGCATAAAACAATTAAAAAAAAAAAATACAGTTCTCTTTTCAAAAAAAAAGTAAAGTAACTGCCGAAGCAAGTTACTTAATTGTGATTTTTACTTTTTTAGTTATTTTTGTGTAGTAATTGTTTTTCAGACATTTTATTATTGCCCAGTATTTTCCTTTTTTGTTTTTGTTGATTTTAAATGTTGCTTTTCCTTTTTTATTTGTTTTCACTATGTTTGGAGAGTGTTTTTTAGATTTTTTTCTTTTCTTTTTGTCTTTTTTAGTGATTTTTTTAATTGAGAGTTTTACATTTGCTTTTTTGATTGGTTTTCCAATATTGTCTTTTATGGTTATTTTGAATTTTTTAGTTTTTGTTTTTGCTTTGTATGTTTTTTTCTTGGCAATGATTATTGGTTTTGCCTTGTTGATTGTGATTTTTATGTTTTTGACTGATGGAGCATAGATATTATTGCCGTTGAATGTTAATTTGGCATAATATATTTTAGGAGTTAAACCATATGTAGAAACTTTAATTTGACCATTATTATCAGTAGTATAGTTTTTAACTCCATTTAAATCAACAATCACATCAGTCCCATTTAGAATGTTTCCTTTACTGTCTTTTAATGTAACTATTAGATCCTTGTTAACATTATATATTGTAGTTATTGTATTACCTGAAAATTCAGTTTGAATTTTATTGACAATTATTGTAGCATTTTTGGTTGTAGGATTATGATTATAATCAGCTATTGTTGTAACTGTTAATGTATAATTTCCCACATCCAAACCTGAAACAGTAATAATAGTCCCATTAATCTTAACAACATCACCAGATTGACCTACAACCGAAGCATTAACACCAACAGCACCAGTGAAAGAC
>SUTL01000048.1 GCA_015062925.1 Methanobrevibacter thaueri | reverse complement strand
ATGTCATTGTCTTCTGCAACTGCACCTACAGAACCAGCAGCTGCCATACCTTGACCTAATCCGGAACCTAATCCAGCAAAACCAATTGCTACTCCAGCACCAATAGCTGCTAAAGCAGTACCTAAAGCAATTTCTACCATATTTAATTCACCTTTGAAATAATATTGATTTATTTTTTAATTTTTTAAATTATTATTAATTTAATATATAAATGAAAAATTTTTAATTTTTAAGTTTTGTAAATGTTCTTTTTGATTTGAAAGCCTCGAACTTACCTTTACCTTCCATGAAGAATTGTGAAAAGAATTCAACATAGTTAAGACGTAAAGCGTTAATAAATGCACCTAATACTTGGAATGCGAAGTTTGCTATATGACCGAATATGAATATAAATATTGCAATAACAATACCTGCATAAGGAACCATATTATTTAACATTTGAGCTAAGATGTTTACTGTCATAGCAATACCACCAGTAGCTAAACATAATGCTAAAAGACGTGCATAGGATAAAACATCTCCCATGTATCCGAAGATATCCATTACACCATATGCTCCGTTAGCCCATACTAACATTCCAATAGTAGCAATGATTAAAACTCCACCTAATACCATACCAATCATACCAATTGCAGGCATCATGAATCCTAAAGCAAGTAAGATAATACCAGCTTCAAAAACAAACCAACAAATTTGAGAACCGATTGCTTCTTTAACATTACCGTATCTTAAGTTGTTAATAGCACCCATGACAAATCCTATATTGGTGTATAACAGACCAATGAGGATAGCTATTATTAAAATAGTATCTGGATGTACAAATGCTTCAACAGGAGCATATACGGTAGGTAGACGGAATCCAGCGATTCTTTGTGGGAAATCTCCAATGAAACCATTGGTTATTAAACCTAGTATAACGGCCCATAGACCAGACCAGATTAAAATCCATCCAAATGAACGCATTGATTCTTTAACTTTACCAAGTCCTCTAAGTAACACTACACCAATTGCAGATACAACTAAACCATAAACTGCATCGGTTAAACAGAAACCGAAGAAGAATGGGAATGTAATTGCAACAAAAATTGTTGGATCTAGTGCATTGTAACGTACTGGAGAGTACATATCAACGAGGTATTCGAAAGGTTTTGCATACCATCCATTTTGTTGTAGGATAGGAACATTTTCATCATCTGTACCTTCAACTTCTATTGTTTCAAAGGCACAATGACCATTAGAACTTTTCTCTACTAATTGTTCAACTTTTTCAGTGTCTTTAACAGGCACCCATGCTTCAAGTACATAAGCATCTTTTGTTTGAACAAATGATGAGAGAATTTCGTTCTTTTCTTTTTCATTTTCTAATTGTTCTTTGAGTGCTAGGATTTCATCGTCCCATTGTTCTGCAACTGCTCTTAATTCAGTTTTTATTGCAGTTCTTTCTGATTCAATGGTTAATAATCTTGCATCAGCATTGGAAATAATTTGTTGAGGAGTGCCTTCAACATCACCTACTTCCATTTTCTCAAAGTCAAATTTACGAAGTGTTGAATAAACATCATCACTATATTCATTTAATGTCACTACGACGATAATTTCTCCTTCTTTATCATCCATAGGGACAGTAAAAATATCTAATTCATCTGTCAAGTTACTTAATTCATTTTTGATTTCTGAAGTAGATTCAGCATTAATCCTTCCAATCATTGTAGAAGTGTACTTTGAATCCTTTAAGTCTGCTAAATTCATGTCAAAATTAGATAAGCGATTAGCTAAACTTTTATTAGACTTTAGTTCACTTGTTTCAGCGTCGAGTGCGGATAGTTTACCTTCAATAACACTTGTTTTAGCTTCCACTTGAGATAATGTATCTTCAGCTTTTTTAATAAAAGCTTCAGTATCTAGAGCTTCTACTTCTTTTTGAATAGGAACATCTGGACTAATGAAAGACTTTACTAAGTCTTTTAACCCATGGCCTTCTGATAAAGAATTTCCTAAAAGTTCAGATATACCATTTGTTTTCATAAGAAGTGAAGATAATTTACCTGTGTATGGAGTAGCTTTAGCAGGAGTTACTAATTCCGCCAATTCAGGATCTTGCTGAACGCTATCAGAAATATCACTGACTTGTATAAGCCCTGATTCATGGAGTGCATCCACTGTAGGAGCTACATACTTATCAAGTGTAACAATTCTAATTTTACGCATTCTAGCTGTCTTGAACATATAATCTCACACTACAAAATATTTTTGACAATAATTGAAGCCGCTTCATCAACATTAGCCATAGCTTTGTCTTTTAAAGATTTGACATCAGCTTGTGACTGTTCAGCGATAGATTGAGCTTCTTTTTTAGCTTTATCTTCTGCATCAAAAACAGTATCTTTCGCATCATCTTCTGCTTGTAATTTAGCTGTAGAAATGATTTCTTCAGCTTTAACTTCTGACTCAGCAATCAAGTCTTTTGATTGAGCTTCTGAATCAATAATAAGTTGTTCAGCATCAGATTCAGCTTTTTTTATCATTGCGATTGCGTCTGATATCTCTGCCATAATTAATCACCATGGTGTACTTATTTTTATCGTGCAATATATATATCTTTTACTATTCAATATTGCTTTAAATTCCCAAAATTGAAATTTGAATAAAAAAAAGTATTTAAAAGATAATATTTATATACAAATTTTTAATAAAAAAAATAATAAAAAACAGAAAATACATTAAATAATTAAAATAATCCATATAAAGCATATTTAAAAAAAATAATGAAAAATAATAAATAAAAAATTATTTAAACCTTAAATAATCAAGATACAAAATTACCTGTAAAACCATTTTAAAATATTTGGCGGTAACTTTTGCAAATAAGCCAAAACAGCAATTACAATAATTATCAAACCAACAACCAAAAATTCCAAATTATACGGATGAGATAATAACATATATCCACTAACACCAATAACAATTCCCTCAAAAAAGAAAACCGCCTTTGTCCAACTTGGATTGAATAAAATAATAAAATATGCAATAGCTATTAAGATAAGTATAATTGCAGTAGCCATAATATCATTTGTAATAGGTTGATGTTTTAAAAATGGAGAAATCGCCCATACAATTAATATTAACGCCAACATAATACCTAATAATTTAAACATTTTAACATTTGCCATGATAAAAACTTAGTTTTCATAATATTTATATTATTTCATAGATATCTAATATATATGGAAAGAGCAGTTTGGATAATATTAAATCAAAATTTTTCACTCACATTAGATGCTGAAATTAAAAATAAAAAAATAATAGATAAAAAATTCTCCCCAGGAAACGACTTATGGACAAATGAACTTCCACAATTAGGTTTTAATGATGAAAATATACAAAAAGAATATGATGATTTTTTAAATGACATTATATGTTTATTCTCTGAAACCGGTGCTGATGAAGTTTTCATTAATGCTAAAATAGGTGAAGAATCAGAGTATGTTAATGCAAAAAGTCCATTATTAATAAGAAAAATAGAAGAATATAGTGTGGATGAAATCATATAATTCTAGTAGCTTGTTTTAAAACCTCATCCATATTACTATACTCCAACGGGTTTCCCTCATCATCCACTGTTTCGGTTGTGATTAACACATTAGGAGATGCCCATATAAAAGAATATGTAAAGTAAACCACATTGACAAATATCATAATGCTTAAGAATTGCAGTGCAATTAATAAACAAACTACATGTATTAAAATATTCCCATATCTTCTTTTTTTCATTAATATGAAATTATTCTGCTTATCAATAGTTTTAAATTTATTTTGAGATAATTCCTCTGAAATTTTATCCATTTCATTGGAATTATCTGCTTTTAAAATATGTAATTTCATTTAATCCACATACACTACAAATTCATCTAAATCTTTTCTTGGAGTGTCTCTTGGCTCAGCATTACCATATCCTAATGGAGTGAATAAAACAGGTTCTTCAGTATCTTCTAATTTTAAAAATTCCCTTGTTTTATCAGCTTTAAATGCTGCAATGTAACATGTTCCAAGACCAACATCTGTTGCTGCGAGAATAATATGATCCATAACTATTGTTGCATCAATATCAGATATGTTTTTACCATCCCATGGTCTTGTCCATGCTTTATCTGTTTGTGCAACAACACATAATACATAAGGAGCTTGAGTGAACCATTTAGCAGCGTAAATTTCACTTAATTCATCAGCATATTTTTTAGCATCAATAACATATACTTTGAATGGCTGGTAATTAACTCCTGTTGGAGCTATTGTTGCTGCTTTAAGAACATATTCAAGTTTTTCCTTTTCAACTTCCTTATCCAAATATCCTCTTACACTATATCTTTCATTAATAACGTCTTTAAATTCCATTTTTTATTTTCCTCCCATATATTCTATATCTTCAAGGTCGCAGAATCTTCTGAATTCATCCTCATCCATTTTTTCCTCATTAATATGAGCAATTATACCTGGAACTCTACCAATGATGAAAACACCTAAACCTAATTCAGGAGTGAATCCTAAATCAGATAATATTGCTGCATTAGCACCATCAACATTCAGTTTTATATTTTTTTTATTATAAACAAGATCCTGAAGAGCTAATGCTATTTTAATATGAGGACCTATGAATCCTTCATTAATAACTAATTCCAATAATTTATCCGCTCTTGGATCTATTTCATGATATCTATGTCCAAAACCAGGTATTTTTTTATTTTTTGGAACATATTCATTATGAATTTCAATAGCTAACCTTGCAATCTGCTTATTATCAATTACTGAATCATCAATTAAATGTGCAGATGAAATTTTTGACTGATATAAAATCATTGCTTTTTCAATAGCTCCAGCATGTTTATTTCCAAATGATAATAATGCTCCTGCAACAGCAGAGTTTATAGGTGAACCTGATGAAGCAATTAATCTTGCAGTTTGAGTGCTTGGTGGAGTTGCACCATGATCACAAAAAGAAACCAAAACATGGTTAAATATTTTACTTTCTTTAACTGAAGGTAATCTGCCTTTTAATAGTAAAAAAATCATATCTGAATATCTGATTTTTTCAATTAAATCCTTCTGATTATATCCTCGAGTGACAATTTTATCTTTTTCAACACGGGATATTGCTGTTTTTAAAGAATGAGGATTGACTTTAAAATTATTATCTTGCATTTTTTTAAACCTTATTTTTTCAATTATTTAATAGTTATTTATATTTAATATTTTATAAAACTTTACAATGATAGGGTGGCAACTCTGGGTTCTACAAAACAGGAAGGTCTTATTGAAACTATTCTAACACCACTTGCCCTTTGACATCCAATATTTAAATAACATCCAAGAACTGTTGTTTTACCCCCTAACCCCATAGGACCAATGTTTGTTTGATTTAATCTGTTGGTGATTTTGTGTTCTGTAGGGTTTTGATTGTTAAGATTTCCATAAGCTATTGATTTAAGTAATAATGATGTTGCTTCATAATGTGTTCTTCCAATTCCGATTGATGGAATGGATGGTGTGCATCCGAGAAGTTTTAATGATTCTTCTAACCATTCACAGGCAATGTTAATTACATTGTCAAAGGAACGCTTATGATAAACCCTATATGTTTTTGATCGGATTTCAGGTCCTCCTCCTTCAAGTAGAAAATGAATATTCAAACAGTCCGGCGAAATATTTCTTTTATAAGTATGTTCATCATTTACTGTGTCGATTAATATTGATGAAGGAGTGAGTTTTCCAGGTTTATCATATAATCCTTGAGTTTGTTCAATTCTTTCAATTTCCCCACCTTTAACTGCCATTGGTCTTGCTGGAAGATTATTTAAACCTAAACTTATGCCCTGATAGATTTGATTAAGTAATTGTCCTGTGATTTGTCTTTCAGAGCCTATTTCAATTATTACATGTGGAATTCCTGTATCATCACATAATGGGAATTTTGTTTTACCGGCAACCTGGTAGTTTTTTAGAATTTGTTCTAAAGCCCATTTTGCATTATCATTTATTTCATTATTAATGGCTTTTTTTAAAGCATGGTATTTATCATTTGAAAGTGTGGTTGATGCTTTTATAATGCATTTTGAGATTTTATCTGGTATATCCATATAATATCACTCTGGAATTGCTAAGTCTTTAGATTTGTTTGGAGATGGAATGGCTTCTGGACAATATTTATCAATTATTCTTTTTACTAGTAAAACCTGTTTTACACGTGCAATGGCTTGTGATATTGTTGTATCCCAGTTATGATTGTTTGCAACAGATCCTCCGGTTTTTAAATAAACTGGTGAAGCTACTTTAATAAATTGAGGTACTTCATAATGTCTTATGAAACCTCCTGTTGATTTTGGATTTTCAGTGTGTAAATCCAATGGCATGTCACATGCATCACGTATACTTGCAATCATTGGTATTTGCAAGTCTCGAACTGGATTTAATGAGTTCAATCCTGTTTTTTCAAGTAGTTTTGCTGATGCTGGATTTGAATGACCTGCATGTGCGGATAATTTGAAATGAACATTTTTTGGAATTTCATTTTCATTTCTCATTTGATTTAAAACCCATAGTAATCCTTCATCATAAAGTAAAATTCCCCTAACTCCTAATTCACATGCTCTTTTAACATCTTCAATAGCATAAACAAGATTATTATAACCTCTTAATCTATATCCTATCCTACTTCCTTCTTTTGTATGGACTGTTGCTGAGGTATCATATGTTGCTCTTGGACCAACTGATAGGAATAATTCACATTTATAATTTTTTGCAAGATCAACCATTTCACAAATCTCATCATCACTTAACATCATGATTCCTTTAGTTTGAGTTATACGGTGAATGAATAGGTTATTTTTATCTGTTTCCTCTAATAATGCTTTCATTATTATTGGAGATTGTATTCCAGGAATTTCAAAACGATATTGTCCTTTATCATTGAATTTTTTTTGTGAAATATAATTTTCCAGTGTTTCATTAATTCCGATTTTTTCAAGGAATTGTTTTGTTTTTTCCATTATAATCTACCTGTTTAGTTTTTGAACAACGAATTTCATTGAGAAATCTTCTATTGTATCTATTATTGTTAAATTGTTAATGTTATATTGTGGATTTAGATTTTTGAATTTATCTATTAGTTCTTTGAGATGTAATGGGTTTTCATAATCTCCTTTTGGTATTAAGGTAATATTCTGGAATATTCCATTTCTGAAGTTTTTATCTAATTTAATAATTATGTTTGATGGTCTTTTTTCGGGATATAGTTTTTCTAGTTTTTCATCTTCAATTATTTCAAGGTGGTTTACTAGATTTTTAATGCTTATTACTTTGGTTACTGTTGAATAACTTTCCAGTAGCCCGTATTTTATTAGTTGGTTTAGTTCATCTATGTTTACTTCTCCAACTACTAATGCTATTGCAACTGCATATGGTAGGCTTTGTTTTAGGTCTTCTATGTTTTTTGGATTGTAGTTGATATGTTGTGCTGCTAGTGAGTATGTTTTTATGGTTATGTTTTGTATGTGGTCGTATTCTTCACCTATGCTTGCTTTTAGTTTTAGTGCTGTGTCTATTGATGAGTGGATGTGTCTGCAGAATGGATATTTTTTAAAGTAAATGTCTCTTATACTTACTCTTCCAATGTCTTTAAGTGCTTGTTCGAATGAAAAGTCTTCTATAGTGTAATTTTCATCTTTAACAACCATTGTTTTTAAAAATCCTTCATTACCTTCAAATATTGTTCCACTACCTGTGAATCCATTTTTAGCCAGGAATGCTGAGAGGATTCCATTGTAAGCTGCTTTTCCAACATGCAATACTTTACCCATTGACCCAGAATGATCGGATTCCAGGAGTCCGGCGGCTTGTGTTCCGCATAATCCTAAAGCATTTAATATTTGTGTTGTATCTAGTTTTAGAAGTTTTGATGCTACTGCTCCTGCAACAAAAGTTCCTATTGTTCCTGTTGTGTGAAATCCGTTATTTCTGTGTTTTGGATTTACAAGTTTTCCTAATAATATTCCAACTTCATAACCAATAATTACTCCTTCAAGAAATTCTCTGCCTGATAAATTATATCCTTCAGCTATTGCCAGGGCAGTTGGGAATATTACTGATCCTAAATGTATTTGAGCAAATCTATGCCCATCATCCAGTTCTAATGCATGTGCTGAAATGGCATTGATGAATGCTGCATTTAACATGTCGGTTTTTAAATTTGTCCCTATTATTGAAGCTTTAATATTTGTATTGGAGTTTCCTGAAAATATTTCTTTAACCATGTTCAGTGCCATTTGTGAAGCAGGTTCTCCAATTCCCCTGTATGTTACTCCCAGAAAATCCAGCAGTGCTATTTTCGCTGTTGATATGGATTCTGTACTTGCCTGTTCATAGCGATAATTTAAAATGAATTTGGAAATATTTTGTAAAAACATAAAACATCAATTTTTATTTTTGTAAAAAGTAGTATTTAATATAGTTCAATTAATTAGAATATTATTTCTTTTATTGAACCATATTATATTATGCTGCTGGAACACCGGATAGGACAAGCACTATGTGTGCTACAATTGCTGCTCCATAGTAGGTTGCTGCAATAACAAGTACTGTGATGACAACTGCTCTCCAACCTAATGCTTTGAATTCATCCCAGCTTTTACCCATTCCAATACCCACATATGCTAAGAATACGGTTACGATTGATAGGAGTTCTATTTGTGAAACATAGTGCAATACAAAGTTGGATGTTGGCATTCCTGGAAATGCTATGAGTATTCCCATTACACTGATATATAAGATTGAGGATATGTTGAACGGCAAATATCTTTCCATCCACACTCCAATTAATGTTATGAGGGATAAAATTCCCATTCCTATTAGTGAATCTGTCATAGGATGTTTATAACCTAAGAAATTACCGATTACTGTTATGATAGAGAATATTATTAATAATATTATCCAATTGAAAATTCCGTGAACTGATACATTTTCAGATCCGTCGATTAATTCGGGCATTATTATTCATCCTCCTTTTGGGGAATTATAGCTTTTTTTCCAAATTTTGGTTCTAATTTATTATATATTTTTTCAGTTAAAGGAAGTGCTACGAATATTACAATATATATTCCTACACAGAATGATAGTAAATTACTGAATCCTGCGAATGCTTCTATTTGAGTTTCTAATCCTGGGAATGCTGCAAGTGTTGGTCCGATTGCTGCGGCGTTCATACTTGCACTTCCAACTCCACTTGCCATTGCAAATGCATAAGGGTGTAGTGGTAGGAAGGATAATGAGAATGTAACAAGGAAGCTTATGAATATTGTTCCGATTACTGTTCCTATGATAAATATTGCGAATACTCCTCTTGATTCTGGGGAGTTGAATCCATATTTATCAACTACAACTGCTACGTTAGGTTCACGTCCTATTGAGTTTGTCATTCCTATTGATTCTTTTTTAAATCCTAATAGTAATGCTACTGGAAGTACTAGGATTGTTGCTAGGTGTCCCAGTTCTTGTAATATTAATGCTGGACCCATATCAAATATTAGACTTATTGATTGGCCACTTGAAACTGCTAGTTTTGCAATTAACACTCCTATGAATAGCATCATTGCTCCTTCTGCAATACGTGCTTGTTTTCTTTGTATCCATTTTATTGGTTTTGCAAGGTAAAAAATTAGTCCTAAAACTATTGTATAAATTAAGGGCATTATTGTTATTGCTACCTCATGTGTTATTGGAATTTCTATTGTTCCAATCATTTCTGCAATGATTACTAAAACAAGTACGGTGACGTGTAATCTGTAATCTCTCCATGGATTTTTTCTCAGGATACGTTTATCGGTTTTTTCCCGGTAAATATGTTCAACTTGACCATCATGTTCTGAATTCAGAATAGTAATACACTCCCAATTTGTATTGAAAAATTTTTAGGTTAAATTTTTCATTATTATATTATTATTGTTTCTCAACAGTATTATATAAATTGATAGTATTTAATTCTAAAAATTCACAAAATATGAATGAATAATAGTGATAATTTTCACATAATGTGAATAAAATTATGAAATTAAAAGCGACAAATCGGTTTTGACAAATGCCTCCTAGCAGAAACCGGAGTCTCATAAAACCTCAAAACCTCCAAATCACGCTCAATTTTAACAGGAACTTTATCATCAACACCCAATCTATTCCCACACTTCTTACATTTAAACCCTTTATTCTTACCTGCAGAAGTCATTCTTTTACCACATTCACAAATAGGATTTTCAAACACAACATCATTTAACTCAATAACTTTAAACTTCTCAATGTTAAAAGTATTATGCTCACCAATACCACCATAAACCTCAATAACATCCCCCGGACGCAAATAAGAAACAGTTTTTCTAAAATTCTTTGTAGGTTCATATGCTCCACACTCAATTTCACCAGAATCATCCTGAATATAAAAAAACATATGCCCCCCATCAATAATCTTTGGAGTGTTTTTAACTTCACCACGAACACAATAACATCCATACTGCTTCATATCAGAAATCTTAGATACCTTTTGAATATGCATATCAGTATGCTGGTTAGTTTTAAAAATACACCAATCCACAATAGGTTCTGAAACTTTAACCATTTCTTTAGCTTTAAACAATACATCCGGAGTATTTGACCTGATACCATATAAAACCGGACAAGGAGTTTTAGGTTCAATAGCAATATAATCTTCAGAATAATCAATATTTTCAAAAGTATCCGGGAAAGTCTCCTTATCCATCCTATACACAGATTCATAATCAATACAACGTTTAGTACCATAATTATCAGAACTTCTATAAGCCAATAATTCATAAGTACAATCACTTAACGGTAAAGCAATAGAAGCCAAAGATCCAATAATACCTCTTCCTTTTTTAAATTTATGAACCTCACAACCAAGAGATTTAGCAAAATCATAAGCCTCATCAATACTTATAAACTCATAAATCGCTCTAAAAGCATAATCCTCCATTTCAGATGTAATTTCACCATCATAAAACACCACACCCGGATTAGTATTATCACAATCAAACATAGATAATTTTTCAACTTCATCTAAAACAATTCTCTTCGCCAAATCCACCTTATCATCATTTAAAATCTTAAATGAAACACCACCATTACCACGTGTTTTAAAACGGGCAAAAGGATTTAACCTGATTAATCTAGGATAGTCAATTAAATCAATACCATGAGATTTTAATTTATTAATAATCTGACTTGCAAGAAAAGTTGTGCACATTCCATCAGGAGAATCAGTATCATCTACTCCAATATATAAATATTTAATCACAATCACCTAGTAACTATATTAAAGTTAATCTATAATATATTTTAACAGAGGTATAAAAAAAATGTTAACTCGAAGCCAACTATTACATAATATTGAAAATTTATTAACCTCACAAGGTTTTAAAACTTCCGATATTTATGACCAGGGTTCCTTTGATATTGTAGCAAGAAAAAATCTACAAATACTCCTTTTAAAAACATTTTTAAATATTGACAGCATTAATGAACATAATGCACATGAAATGAAACAATTAGCCAATATATTCCTCGCATCACCAATAATAATCGGTAAAAAATCAAGAAATGGGATTCTTGAAGAAGGAGTAATATATGAAAGATATGAAATCCCAACAATAGGCTTTGAAACATTGAAAAACATGATCCTATATGGAGAATACCCTGAAATCTTAGCAGACCGTGGAGGATACTTTGTTAAAATAGATGGTAATGTTATAAAACAATACCGTGAAGAATACTCCATGTCACTAAAAGACCTGGCAAATTTAGCACATGTATCACGGGCAACTATGTATAAATATGAAAACGGAATTGTAAGAGCAAATACAGAAACCGCAATGATACTTGAAGAAATCCTAAACACCAAAGTAACATTAGATATTGACCTATTAAAACAACCAACCAAAGACGAACCAGAATACTCAAACGATGTTAAAGACCTGTCAAAATTAGGATTTGGAGTAATATCAACAAATAAAAGTCCTTTCGATGCAGTGGCTAAAATGAAAAGTTCAGATAATCATTCACCACTAATGACAAATGTTGAAAAGAACCGAAGCGAAAAAACCCTCACCAGAATGGCAGTACCATTAAAAGACCTGTCAATGGTAACATCATCCGAACCAGTATTCATAATAAACAATGAAAAAATAAAAAACTCCCTCGGCAGCATCCCCGTGATAAAATCCTGGGAACTAAAAGAATTTGAAAACTCAAAAGAATTACTTAAAATGATAAAAGAACGAAAAGAAAATTAAAAAAAAAGTGATAATAATGGAAAACCTACAAATAACAGAAATGGAAAACCACCCGATAAAATGGATTTGCAATTATAAAGGACAAAATGCAATAGGAATATGTGGAAAAACCCAGAAAATAGCAATGTTTGCATCTGATGAAAGAGTATCACGAATACTGGACGATATTGTAATTGGAACCGATGAAACACAAGAAGGATACGGATGTGAAGAACAAGACAGATGCTGTAATTTTGAATGCCCACACTGCAAAATAAGTCCAAGACAATACCTGCAAATAACAGGTAAAAAAGCATCAAATAAAAATATAAAAGATTTAATTAATGGATTGGATGATTTGAACAAATCCTTAGAAGCTGAAGGTCACATTCCATTTGAAAAATATGAAGTTGTAAAATTTTAATAATCTTTTAAGAGCTTGAAATCCTCACAAGCTTCACTTATCTTAGCAACACCCATACAAATAGCATCCACATAATCAACATTTTTAAAAAACTCAAATGACTCCTGTGGTTTTAAAACCCCAGCCGCTAAAATCCTAGATGCTATTACTTTTTTATCTAATTCAACCAAACGATTAACAAACTCCTGTCTTTGAGCATTGTTAAAAGCATTAATATCCATCATATAAGATAAACTGTTTAAAGGAATCATATAAAAATCAAATAAATCCAAATCAAGATTATCCTTAACTAAATCTGTAGTTCTGGATGGAAATGCTGTAACTAAACCTGAAAGAGAATCAGTTTCATTAATCTTACCCAATATTTTAGAAGTTAATGTCCAATCATAAGCATCAGTTATAAATTCATCAACAAGCATAACAGGACAATCATAAGCAGAAAATAATTCAATATCCTCATCCCAATCAACTTCTTTTGCAACTTCATAATTAGGATTTAAATAATCAATATCACTTTTACCAATTGTAGCAATTACCTTCATCTGACAACCAGCATCACAAGCCATATCATAAGCTTTAAGTAAATTAGAATCATTAACTAAATTAATTGCCCTAACACCACAATCATATGATTTTTGAATGATTTCAGAAATATTTTGAGGATTATTATATAAATCATCCAAGTAAAGCCTTGATCTATGGCCAAAATATAATTCTGCCATGAATGGTCCATAACCTAAAATAGTTTGCGGAATTATTTTATTTTTATATTTTAAATCCTCAAAAAACATAAACATCAATATTTTATTCTTTTTCAACAACAACAGCTGTTCCATAAACTAAAATTTCCTGCATTACATCAGAGATTTCATTTGAATCAAATCTGATTGCAACAATACCATTAGCACCTAATTCCTTTGCATGATCAATTGCTCTACTTAGTGCTTCATCTCTTGATTCTTCCATCATTGTAACATACTGTTTGATTTCGCCACCAAAAAGAGATTTAATTCCAGCACCAATTTGTCCACCGGCACCTCTGCTTCTAACAGTCAAACCATATATAAAACCTTTTGTTTCAACAATTCTAAATCCCGGAATATCATTAGCTGTTGAAATTGCAAATTCATTTACAGATACCATAATATCACCAATTATTAAATTATGGTTTGACCGTTAATTAATTTATCTATTTCTATGTGTAAAAAATTAGCAAATATAACTTGTCTAAATTCAATTGAATTAATAGAACAATCATTTAATCAAAATTCACACAAACTATATATATGTTATGACAAAAGTATCATACAATTGGAACAATGGAGCTTTGACATAAGATTAGGAGAAAATTTAATGTTATCTAAAAAAAGTATCATTATTATTATTTTAATGTTCATTATATTATTTTCAGGATATGGTTTAATTAAAACTCATGATAAATCAGTTAATGATACTACCAATAACAATACAACCAATAATACCAATACCAATGGAATTAATTCAAAAAATATATCTCACAATATTACCAATAATTCTAGCAATATAAATAATAAGTTAAACAATAATTACCGTCATCATAACAATTTCCAACATGATAAATCTAAAGATAAAACTAATAAAATAACCGATGAAGAAATACTAGAAATAGTTAAAAAAGGAGTTTATTGGGATGATGGTCATGGAGGAACCACAAAAAATGTTAGATTAGGTAGCATCTATAAAGGCAAAAAAGGATTATGGTTAGTACCTGCTTTTGATAAAAAAACAGGGAAATTTTTAGGAGCAGTATGGGTAGCTTCTGATGGTCATGGCTTTTTTGGCGGAGTTGATTCATATTCTGATTATAAGAAAATAATTTCTGGCAAAACACAAAAACACAACACTAATAATAAGAAACCCCATAAACAAGATTCAAATAAACTAAATAATCAAACAAATAAAAGCAATAAAACAAAAATGAAATTAGGAAATCTTACTGATTCATCCATTAAATTGAACCAAGAAATTTCCAATATAACTAATAAAACAAATACCATATTGAATTTTAAATTAAAACAATAGGAGTGAATACTAAACAAGAAAAATATACACTCCTTATTATTAATTTAAAAAATATTCTCAGAATTCAATATTTAATAAATCAATCACCTACATACACATATAATAACTTATTTTATTATTTGCATAAACTTGCAAATGTAATTAATCAATATTTTCACCTGAAAGCTTTTTCTTAGCAAATAAACATGAGTGCACCCATCACCCATTTAAATTCAATGTTTTAAATAAAAACACATTAGTTGACACATTATTAATTTAAAAAAAATACTCATAAAACATCAAAATTAATGATTATATAATATTATTTAAATATAATAAAAAACAAAAATTTAAGTAATATTTATGATTAAATATTAAAAAATTATGGTGAAAATATGAAAGTACTTATTGCTGATGCTATTAACGAAAAAGGTATAGAAAATTTAAGGGAAGTAGCTGACGTTGTTGTAGATACTGAGATTACTCCTGAAAAATTAGCTGATACCATCCATGAATACAATGGAATTATTGTAAGAAGCCGGACAAAATTAACTAAAGATATTATTCAAAAAGCTGATAATTTACAAATTATCGCAAGAGCCGGTGTTGGAGTAGACAACATTGACATTGATGCTGCAACAGAAAAAGGTATTATGGTTGTTAACTCACCGGAATCCACTTCTGTTACTGTAGCAGAACATACTATGGGTTTAATTTTAAGTATGGCTCGTAAAATATCAATTGCAGATAAATCTGTTAAAGAGGGAAAATGGGAAAAGAAAAAATTTATGGGCGTTGA
>SUTL01000047.1 GCA_015062925.1 Methanobrevibacter thaueri | reverse complement strand
ACAAAAATTAGACCAGATAAGCATTTCCAGAATTGGAATTTTAATAGCAATATTATTAGCTTTAATAATGGCATTTTCACTCCCTGGAAGTGTAGTGGCACTTGGAACAAGTTTATTCTTTGAAATTTGTGCTGCAGCATTCCTACCAGTATTTTTAGGAGCACTCTACTGGAAAGGAATTACAAAAGCAGGTGCAATAGCCGGAATATTATCTGGAACATTCATGAGTTTATTCTGGTTAATATTTGTATTTAAAAAAACTGCTGTTGGAATTGGAATTTGTAAATTCATATTAGGCGTTGAAACAATATTGCCTACTGCTCCATGGCCATTTATTGATGTAATGTTAATTGCAGTACCGGTATCAGCAATACTTACAATAATTGTAAGTTTACTTACTAAAGCACCAGAACAGGAAGTAATTGACAAAGCATTTAAAAACATAGACAAAGGAAGTGATGTATAAATGATGATTTTAGGAATAGAAGATCCCTTAATATGGGGAGTATATCTTGGAATAATCCTATCAACACTTTTATGTATTGTTTATGGAATTATAAATTGGAATAAAGGAGATTAAAATAATAGAAAAGAAAATCAATAATATCTTTTCATTGTTAAAATTGTATAATGTAAAACATTAGAATTAACTTTATTTAATCTTAAACAAGTTCAATATAAGAGTTATTGTAATAATAACTCATATTTTTTTTATTTTTTAAATTATCAGCATATCCTGTTTGGACAATACTGAATAATAATTTTTAACTGATATAATGCAATGTATGTTTTTCACATTATAATCGAATTTCCATTATATTTATTATTTAGGTTAATTTTTAAAGTTACAGAGTATTTTTTGGTTTTAACAGATTTTTTTAAAGTCTTTGTCTTTGAAATTAACTTATGAGTTGCTTTACCTATAATAACATTATTAGTGGACAGATGCATTGTTATAATCATTATCTTCAAAGCTGATGGAATTCAGTATAATTTGAAAAATAAAGTTGCAACATTAACGGACATGTAGTCTTTTTTGAAAGAGTCATTATAAACTTATAGTAAATATTTATATATGAGTAAATAATATTAGATATTTAATAGTGAGTTGATGTATTATGATATACAAATGTACAATATGTGGTCATATCCATAATGAAGAATCAACAGGGGTTCTTTTAAAGAATTTAGGTAAATGTCCTATTTGTAAACAGGATATTTCAAAATTTGTTGAAGTTGAAAATGCTCAGTCCAGTGAATTGACAAAAACTGAGGATTTTGATTTGTCTTATGATAAAAATTATGCTAAAAGTGATAAGGATATTAGACAAATGGATGCAATTCATCAAATGGCGATTACTGGTGAATCTATTGTTTCTGCAATGTATACTGAACTTCCAATGCCTGATTGGGATGATATTTTAATTTTAGGAAATCAATTAAATCCACAGCCATTGGAATCTGATGTTGATGTGAATACTCAAACAATAATTGGGAGTAATGCTAAAAAACCGTTAATCATTGAAAGCCCAATTTACATTACTCATATGTCTTTTGGAGCATTATCTAGAGAAACAAAAATAGCACTTGCAAAAGGAAGTGCAGCTGTTAAAACTGCTCAATGTAGTGGTGAGGGAGGAATACTTCCTGAAGAAATGGATAATGCATATAAATATATTTTTGAATATGTTCCGAATAAGTATTCTGTTAATGAGGATAATTTGAAGAATGCTGATGCTATTGAAATTAAAATTGGTCAATCAACTAAACCTGGTCTTGGTGGGCAATTGCAGGGTGAAAAGGTAACTTCTGAAATTGCTAGTGTAAGGCAAAAACCTTTGGGTGTTGATATTCATTCTCCTGCAACTATTCCTGAGGTTAATTCAAAAGAGGATTTGAAGGATTTGGTTGTTGATTTAAGAAAACAATCTGATGGTCGTCCTATTGGACTTAAATTTGCAGCGGGGAAGATTGAGGATGATTTGGAGTATGTGTTATATGCTGAACCTGATTTTATTACAATTGATGGGCGTGGTGGATCTACTGGTGCGAGTCCTAAATTAATTCGTGATTCCACTTCGGTTCCAACTATTTTTGCACTTTCAAGGGCTCGGAAGTTTTTGGATGAGCATGATTGTGATGTTGATTTAACTATTACTGGCGGTTTAAGGGTGTCTTCTGATTTTGCTAAGGCTTTGGCGATGGGTGCTAATGCTGTTGCAGTTGGTACGGGAGCTATGATTGCTGCTGCTTGTCAGCAATATAAGATTTGTGATAGTGGGGATTGTCCTGTTGGTGTTGCAACTCAGGATGAGGATTTGCGAAGCAGGTTTAAAATTGATTCTTCAGCTAAACGGGTTGAAAATTATTTAAAAGTATCTAATGATGAGTTAAAGACTTTTGCAAGGATTACTGGACATAATGATGTGCATGATTTGTGTGTTGGGGATTTGGCTACTTTGAATAGTGAGATTTCTGATTATACTAATATTAGGCATGTTTAAAAAAATAATCGTTGTGAAAATATTTATATATCATTGATATTCAAATATTTAAATGTAATCATAAGAATTTAATTATAATTCAAGATTTCAATTAACTTAATGAAAAATAACATAATATAAACAATAAGGATTATATTATGTTTCATTAAGCATAATATATTGGAAATAAAAATAGTAATGTAAACATATATTATTATCGAATAAACATTTATTCCCAATATTAATCACAATTATAAATCTTATTATATTTATAATTAATTCGCAACGATTACAAACATATGAGAGGAGAATCAAAATAATGGACTCAAAAAAAATAATAATTATTATAATTGTAGCAATTGCAATTATAGCTGCCGCATTATATGCTACCGGTTCACTAGGAACAACCAACAACACTCTTAATGGACAAGAAGTGAATTTAGCAGCAGCAGCAAGTTTAAAAAATGTTTATGATGAAAAACTAATCCCAATGTTTGAAGAAAAATATCCTGGAGTAAAAGTAACACCAACCTATGCTTCAAGTGGAGATTTACAATCTCAAATAGAAAACGGATTAAAAGCAGATGTGTTCATGGCAGCAGCTAACAAACAAATGGATGCATTAGTAGATGAAAAATTAGTCAACAATGACACTAACCTTCAATTTTTAGAAAACAAAGTTGTATTAATAGTGCCTAAAGACTCAACAGCAAACATATCATCATTTGATGATTTGAAAAATGTTGAAGGTAACATAGCAATTGGAGACCCAGAATCAGTACCTGCAGGACAATACGGAAAAGAAATATTAACTAACCTAGGTATTTGGAAAGATGTTAAATCCAAATTATCCTTAGGTACAGATGTAACTGCAGTATTAAACCAAGTGGCTCAAAAATCAGCTGACTGCGGTATTGTATATGCTACAGATGCAAAAGCTAATGATGATGTAAAAGTTGTTTGTGAAGCTCCAGAAAATGCTTTAAAAACACCAGTCATATATCCTGTAGCAGTACTTAAAGATTCAAACAACTCAGATGCTGCAAATAAATTCCTTGACTTCTTACAAACAAAAGAAGCTAAAGACATCTTTGTTGATTATGGATTTACAATTCATGAATAAACATTAATAAGTAAAAATAAAATAAAATAAATATGGAAATAAAATAAAAAGGAAAATAAGACATGATGGATTGGTCACCAATATTAATCTCAATGAAAACCGCAAGCTTATCAATTTTCATAACCTTTTTCATAGGTTTAATTGTAGCATGGGGGATAATTAAGATTAAAAATGACACAACAAAAATAGTACTTGACGGCATTTTTACATTGCCAATCGTTTTACCGCCTACTGTTGTGGGATTCTTTTTACTCTATATTTTTGGTGTTAGGGGACCAATAGGTAAATTTTTCATAGATTTTTTCACTGTAAAAATTGCTTTTTCATGGTCTGCAACAGTAATTGCAGCTGTGGTCATGTCTTTTCCTTTAATGTATCGTTCCGCTAGAGGAGCATTTGAACAAGTAGACTCTAATTTATTAGATGCTGGACGTACATTGGGCATGTCTGAATGGAAAATCTTCTGGAAAGTTTTATTTGCAAATGCATTACCTGGAATTATCAGTGGAGGAATTCTTGCTTATGCAAGAGGTTTAGGTGAATTTGGTGCAACAGCCATGATTGCAGGTAATATTGCAGGACAAACAAGAACACTCCCTATGGCAGTTTATTCGGAAGTAGCTGCAGGTAATATGGGAGAGGCTTTTAATTATGTAATATTCATTGTTATCATATCATTCATAGCTATTTTTATCATGGATTATATTGCCCTACGTAAAGAAAAACAATGGAGATAAAATAAAATATTCTTAAAATGAGGGAAAAGATTATTATGAGTAATAAATTGTTAAAAGTAAATATTCATAAAAAACTTAAAGAATTCGACTTGGATGTTGATTTTGAACTTGAAAAAAACTGTTTAGGAATACTTGGGGCTTCAGGTTGCGGTAAAAGTATGACATTAAAATCAATAGCTGGTATTGTAAACCCTGATAAAGGTCTAATAAGTTTAACCACAAATGATGAAACAATTTATTATGATTCTAATGAAAAAATTAATTTAAAACCTCAAAAAAGAAATGTAGGATATTTATTTCAAAATTACGCATTATTTCCCAACATGACAGTTGAAGAAAATGTAGCTTCAGGATTATCTAAAAACCATGATAAGCAAATAGTATCAGATATGATTAAACGTTTCCATCTTGAAGGATTGGAAAAAAGATATCCCAGACAATTATCTGGTGGACAACAACAAAGAGTGGCTTTAGCTCGTATATTAGCATATAATCCAGATGTTATTTTACTTGATGAACCATTCAGTGCAATGGATACTTTTTTAAAAGAACAATTACGTATTGAACTTGCTAATTTACTGAAAAATTTTAATGGATTTTCAATTCTGGTTACTCATAATCGTGATGAAGCATTCCAGTTTTGTGATGAAATAATAATTTTGGATAACGGTAAAATCATAGCAAAGGGAAATACACATGAATTATTTGAAAATCCTAAAAAAGTTCAGGTTGCAAGATTAACCGGTTGTAAAAACATATCTGAAATAGAAATTATTGATGATTATCATCTTAAATCCATAGATTGGGATGTTACCTTTGAAGTATCTCAGAAAATTTCATCAAATATTACTCATATGGGAATAAGAGCTCATGATTTCTCACCAGCCCAGGAATATGATGTGAATTCATTCACCACTTTAAATTCAGCAGTATTGGAAATGCCATTTGAATGGGAAGTTACATTAGCTAATGGTTTATGGTGGAAGTGTGATAAAGAAATTCGTGAACATCAATTTACACTTCCTGAGTATTTAAAAGTGGATCCTGATAATATAATTTTATTGGAAAAATAATATTCAATATTTAAAACATTCTTTTTGATGATTATCTATTATTCCAATTGCTTCAAGATAAGAATAAATTATAGTAGGGCCGACAAATTTCATTCCACGTTTTTTCAAATCTTTAGAAATATTTTTTGATAATTCAGATTCAGTTAAAAATTCTGATTTTATAATTTCACCATCATTAAAACTCCAAATATACTCATCAAAACTTCCAAATTCATTTTGAATTTCAATAAATACTTGTGCATTATTTATTGCAGAGGTAATTTTTCCTTTATGACGGATAATATTCTTATTTTCTAATAATTCATTAACTTTTTTTTCATCATATTTGGATACTTTTACAACATCAAAATCATCAAATGCTTTTTTAAAATGGTCACGTTTTTTAAGTATTGTAATCCATGATAATCCTGCTTGAAATGATTCTAATACTAATAGTTCAAATAATTCTCTATCATTATGTGTTGGAACACCCCATTCTTCATCATGGTATTTAATGTAAACTTCTTCTTCACTAACCCATGTGCATCTATTTTTATTCATGAAAATACTTATTAAAAACTTTATTTAAATATTTAATTATAAAAGGAATATTATATTTTTTCCTTAAAAATTTTGATGGAGTATTTATTTTTAATTTAGAGGTATTGGGTTCATATAGTTTGATTGAAAGTATGTGAATTAATTCTTATGAAGAGGAGAGTGATTTTTAATGACACAATTAGGTATGGGAATGATGAGACTTCCACTTTTGGTTGAAAATGATTTTAAAAACATTGATTATGAACAGGTAAATCAAATGGTTGATGCTTATATGGAAGCGGGTTTTAATCATTTTGACACAGCATATGTTTATCATGAGGGTATTGGTGAAGAAGTATTTAGAAAAACTGTTGTTGAAAGATATCCAAGGGATTCATTTAAAATTGCAACTAAATTACCATTATTTGTAATTACTGAAGAATCTCAATTGGAACCAATATTTAATGAACAGCTTGAAAATTGTGGTGTCGAATACTTTGATTATTATATGTTGCATAATGTAAGTGGATTCACTGAAAATGCATGGAAAAATGTGGATTTATATTCATTTATTCAAAAGAAAAAAGAAGAAGGTTATATTAAACATATTGGAATATCAACTCATGGAAATGCTGAGTTTCTAGAAGAAATTCTAATCACACATCCTGAATTGGAATTTGTACTTTTACAAATCAATTATCTTGACTGGGAAGATGAAGGATTGGAATCAAGAAAATGTTTGGAAGTTGCAAAAAAATATGATAAATCTGTGATGATAATGGAACCATATAAAGGAGGTTTTCTTGCAGATGTTCCTGAAAAAGCAGAAAAGCTCATGAAAAACTATCAACCAGACAGATCAATTGTTTCATGGGCAATGAGGTTTGTAGCTAATCTTGATGTATGTGTGGTTTTAACAGGTGCAAGCAGTATAGATCAACTTAAAAACAATATAGAGGAATTTAAAAATGCAGATCCATTAAATGATGAGGAATTTAAAATTCTTGAAGAAGTTTCAGATATTATTAACACTAGTATCACTGTAAACTGTACTAAATGCAGATATTGTGTTGATGAATGTGGACAGGAAATTGATATTGCTAAAGTTTTTGATTTATACAATAAACATAAACTCATTGATATTCAGGGATGGTCACAATATGGTAATGCTTATTTAAACTACACTAAACTTCCAAATACTGGATTAGCATCAGAATGTATAGAATGCGGATTATGTGTTGAAGAATGTCCTCAACAAATCAATATTCCTGATGTTTTAAAGGATGTTGCTGAAACTTTTGAAACTGAAGTTTATGGATTTACAAAATAGAGTATAATATTTAATAATAATTAAAAACATAATTATAAATAGTTATAATATTAAAGGATGGTTTTTTACTATGATACCTGGTATGAATAAAAAACAAATGAAGCAAATGGAAAGACAAATGAAAAAAATGGGTATGAAAATGGATACTCTTGAAGGGGCAGTTGAAGTAATAATCCGTTTTGAAGATAAAGAATTAATTATTGATGATCCAAGTGTTAGTTTAATGAATGTAATGGGTCAGGAAACATACCAAATAGAAGGTAAAGCCCGTGAAGTAGAATTGGAATATGAAATTGAAATCCCTGAAGAAGATGTTGAAATGGTAGCAAGCAGTGCAGGTGTTTCAAAAGAAGAAGCAAAAACTGCTCTAGAAGAATGCAAAGGAGATCTTGCAGAAGCGATAATGAAATTAAATGAATAAAATAAAAGATAAACATGACATTAATCGCACACATATCTGATTTACACATATCCAACACCGCTTTCGATGAGAAAAAATTTCTAGAAGCCGTAAGTGAAATAAATCATATGCAACCAGACATGATTATTCTAACTGGAGATATAACAGAAAATGGTTATTACACTGAATATGAACAAGCAACAAAATATCTTGGAATGTTTGAAACACCATTATTTGCAGTTCCAGGAAACCATGATGCTCGTAATCTCGGATATCAAACATTTGAAGAATTAATAGGTGAGAAAAGTTGGAAATTAACCATGGATGATAATCTCACAGTAATGGGGGTTGACAGCAGCTCTCCAGATGAAGATAAAGGCCACATAGGAACTCCACAACACATGTGGTTAGAACATCAATTAGATGAATGTGTAATACATGAAAACTTCTCAATTGTCGCACTACACCATCATGTTGTCCCAATCCCACAAACCGGAAGAGAACGCAACATATTATCCGATGCAGGAGACATTTTAAAAACACTAACAACACATGAAGTTGACCTGGTCTTATCCGGACATAAACATGTACCTAACATCTGGAAAATAAACAATACCTTAATAGTAAATGCAGGCTCAATAAGCTCAATAAAACTCAGAGGTAAAAATAAAAACTCATATAATCTCTACAACATCAATAATGAAGGAATTGAGATTTATTTAAACAATGTTGGTGGAGAAAAATTTTTATTCGGCAAATATCCGAAAAATAAATTATAAAAATAATAACTTTAAATATTGAATGAAATAAATATAATAAACTGATTTAATATAATATATATAATTAAAAAAATTGTTTAGGTGATTATTATGAAAGTGGTCGTAGATGCTTCTAATGTAGCTTATCATATTAAAAATGAAAATGGACAACCTAAAATGTCTAATATTCTCGCTGCTGTTAAAGCATTAGAAGAAAGTGAAGATGAATTTGTAATTATTGCCGATGCATCACTTCGACATGATATTGATGATAAAGAGAAATTTAAACGATTGCTGGATAGTGAAAATGTAGAAGAAGTTCCACCAGGCAATGATGCAGACCATTTTATACTAGATATAGCTACACGTGAAAAAGCTAAAGTATTATCTAATGATAAATTCAGAGATTATGCTGCTGAATTTAGAAATATTGCTTCCATGAGAATTCCATTCATGATAGATAATGATAGATTCACCTTTGGAAAACCAAAAAAACCAAAAAAAGATAAAAATATACTTCAACACATTTGTGATGAAATTATCAAAGAATTAAACTTCAAAAAATGGGAAATATACACTGGAAAAGAAGGATTAGAAATTTCCCCATTAAATATTGCAAAACAAGCAATTATCCGTATTGACAATGAAAATAACGCAGAATCAAAATTAGAAAATATCTTTGCAAAAATACCAATGTTTAACAAAATAGTTGAAATGGTAGATGATGTGGAAATAGCCGCTCCATATGTTATTTTCGTATTAGTACATCCTAAAGATTATAAAATCGCAGTTAAAAACGCAGGTAATATTTCAGTTACAGTTGCAGATAGATTAGGACTTGAAAAAAAACCATTAATTGCGGTTCGTAATGATTTATTCACAAAACCAGGAACATTTGAATTAAATATTCTCCTTGCAGATGAAGTAACTGAAGCAGCACCATATAATGTTTTAGTGCGTGTAAGTGAACATGATGAAGTATTCATAAAAAGAAACTCAAGAAACATTGCAAGTACAATTGCCGGAAGATTAGGATCATGGAAATTCCCTTTCGTATCAGTAAAACCGGATATGTTTTTGGAAAAACCTGGTGAATTTGAAATAGAACTTGAAAAAGGAGGAGACTTAGATGGTTAATAGCTTAACTAAAACAATAATTAAGCTTACAACTAAACTAACTCCAATTTCTGTTGGAACTAAATTTTTCCCAACAAATTCACTTGAAACAGAATATGTAGAATTATTCAATTACACTAACACAATATTATTTGAAATAGATAAAGCTGAAATAACCTCAGATTCAATATTAAATAATTTAATCCGTGATGTTGGAGCTGAAAACCTCCCTTCTGAAGGTTATACTTTCCATGAATTAAAAGCTGCTGAAAATAGAATTGAAGAATATGCTTTAGTAAGTAATATTATTATGGGAAGTGACCGTTATTTTTACATAGAACTTCCACATCCTTCACGTTTAATTGATATATTTGTTAAAATCATTGAAAACGAAGGTGGAGAGGTTGTTAAGAAAACTTCAACAGAATTAGTTGCAAAAATGCTCAGTAAAAATGATGCAATTAGAGTGGCTATTGAATTAATTGGAATTGGATTATCAGAAGGAACTCAAGTAATATCAGCGGTTGGAATGACTGGTGCAGCATCAATAGAACGTGCAATTCATTACACTCAAAGTATAGGTACTTTTCCAGGAATTGCATTCACTAAATTAGGTGGAGAATATGCATTAGTCTTTGATGAACCATTTTTACTTAAAGAATCAAGACCAGTTAATTTGGAAAATTATTTATTCATAGATTTAATTGATTCAACTAAATTCATCAGTAAATATGGTAGGAATCAATTAGTTGACTTGATGACTGGAATAAAAAACTTTATAGAAACAGAATGTGAAGGTGAACTTGAAGGATATCGTGAAGGTGGAGATGATTTTATTGCAAGATTCCCATCTAAAGATTTAGCTATTCGTGCAGGATTGGATGCTGCATGGTTTGCTTTACAAAACAATGCTAAAATCAGAGCAGGTATTGGTAGAAGTCGACGTGAAGCAGGTGAAAGAGCTCAAATGGTTGATGATTTAGAAGCTATTTCTCCATTATCATTAGTAGTATTTGAATTAGCTAATGGATTATATGCATATAATATTCCATCAGAATTCACCAGAACATTAATTAATCTCATTGAAAATCAAAAATCAAAATTAATTGGAGTATTTTTATTTGTATTCATATTCGCATATGTAATGTCCATATTAGGATTAGGAATATTCAGTATTGTTGGAGTTATTCTGGCATTAATATATGCATTTATAGTATAAACAAAAGAATAATAACGGGAAAATAATAATATGAGAAGAAGAAAAAACAATAGAAGAGTTTTACGATCACCAAATCGTCCTCCACAATTGTCTCGAAGAAATAATCGGGCTAATCATAATAATAATCGTCGTTTATTTCCTAGCAATCAAAATATTTCCAGAAGACAAAATAGGGGTGCGAAATCAAATAATAAACTCATTATTCTCATGGTCATTGCTTTAATAGCATTTGTCATTGGTGCAGGTATTGGTGTTTCATTAAGCATAGATTTTGATGATCACAGTGATGATGGACCAAAATATAAAAATGTCACTAAAAAAATGTTAAATAAAGAAAAACCAAAAGATAAAATAAAATATGATGTTGATGACGAAAAATTTGTCCAGAAAAAGTCATCAAAATCAAAAAATGTCTACACAACGGATTATGATTAATATGGAATTTATTAAAGAACTTGAAGGTGGATTTTCAGTAATTGAAAATCTTAATGTATCCGGTGCTCGTGAAGGTAAATATGGGGTAAGTATTATTGTATCTCCAAATAGTACTGCATCAGCAGTTTTCACTTCAAATAAAGTTGTTGCAGCTCCAGTCACATATACAAAAAACATTCTTAAAAAAGGAATTATCTCAGCAGTTTTCATTAACAGTGGTAATGCAAACTGTTTTACAGGCAAACAAGGTATAAAAGACTGTGAAACATTAGTGGAATTAGTTTCTGATAAATTGGAAATTCCTCAAGATGAAATTGCTATTTCTTCAACTGGTGTAATTGGACGTGAAATGCCTATAGATATTATTTCAAAAGTAGCCGAGGAATCTTTATCTAAACTGGGAAATAAACCTCAAAACTCTCTTGATGCCGCTAAAGCTATAATGACAACTGATACTTTCCCAAAAGAATGTGCAGTTGAAGTTACATTAACAACTGGTGAAATTGTTAAAATTGCAGGTATTACAAAAGGCAGTGGAATGATATCTCCAAACATGGGTACAATGTTATCTTTCATTGTAACTGATGCAGTTATTTCTGCTGATAAAATCAATGCTGCATTAAAAATTGCAGCTGATTTAAGTTTTAATATGATAGTTGTTGATGGTGATGAAAGTACAAATGATACTTGTTTGATGATGGCTAATAGTTCATCTGGTGTTGAAGTGGTTAAAAATGATGAAATTGACCCTAATTTCCAGGAAGCTTTAAATTATTTATGTATAAATCTTGCTAAAAAAATGGCTCGTGATGGTGAAGGAGCAAGTAAATTTATTGAAGCTAATGTTTATGGTGCTCAGAATAGTAATGATGCAAGACTTGCTGCTAAATCAATTATTTCTTCAAGTTTATTTAAATCAGCAGTATTTGGTGGGGATCCTAACTGGGGAAGAATAGTTTCTGCTATTGGTTATTCTGGTTGTGAGTTAAATCCTGATATTATTACTATAGCTATTGGTGATGATGAGGATAATGTTGATTTGGTTAAAGATGGTGTGATTCTTGCATTTGAGGATACTCCTTATCTTGATTTGGCTGAAAAAATAATGCAATCTAAAAATATTATTGTTAATATTAATATGAATTTAGGTGATGGTGAGGCAACTGCATGGGGTTGTGATTTAACTTATGATTATGTTAAAATTAATGCTGAATATACAACTTAAAGAAAAGTTTTAAATATGTTGAAAACAAATATTTTTATGTTATAGATTTAATTCTAATTTTTATAATTATAAATTTCAAGGAGGGTGGAAAAATATGGCTAAAGTTAAAGGAACTAACAGAAGGACTAGACAAAAAAGAAGTTATACTAAACCTGGTAGTAAAAGAGGAAGAGGAGTAAAACAAACTTGGAAGAAATAATCTTCTCATTAATCTTTTTTTCTTATTTTTATGTTGTTTAACTAATTTTTTTTTAAATATTGATTTTACTTTTTTTTGCATTTCACAGATAGTGTTGTGAAATAATTATCATATTGAAAATAATTAAATAATATATTTAATATAATTAGATATTATGAAAAAACAAGAAAACGGTCATAGGGCACATGGATTTTCAAGTGCAAGTTTCCTGGATTCAGATGAAATCATCAGGGAATTAAATTTAAAAGGTAATGAAGTATTCATGGATGCAGGTTGTGGTGATGGTCATAATACAATTAAAATATTAGAAGATTATCATCATAAAGGAACTGTTTATGCAGTCGATGTATATGATGCTTCTATTGAAGACATGGAAACTTATAAACAAGAAAATAATATTGAAAACTTAATCAATATCCAAGCAGACATTACACAAAACATTCCATCTGTGGATGATGAATCAGTTGATGTTATTTTAATGGTTAATGTTTTCCATGGATTTAAAGCATCAAGAAGACTGGATGAAGCAGTAGATGAACTATCAAGAATAATTAAAAAAGATGGTAAAATAGCAATCATGGATTATAAAGCTTGGGATGTTCCCAATGGACCTCCAACAAAAGTCAGATCATCTCCTGAGGATTTGGAGAAATTATTTAAAAATCATAATCTTAAAAAGATTTATTTAAATAATGAAATTGGCGAAGATATTCCTCAAGGTAAATCTCACTTTTTAATTATGTTTCAAAAAGAATAATTAGGATAATATTCCACATTAAAAATTATTAAATACTATTTTTAAAAAATATTATAATTGTATTTAATAATAAGGTGATTTATATGGAACATAAACATCATGGAAAATCAAGTGCAAAATATCTGGATGCAGATGAAATATTATCTGATTTAAATTTAAAAGGTAATGAAATTTTTTTAGATGCGGGTTGTGGAGATGGATATATTTCCAAAAAAGCACTTGATAAATATATTTCTGATGGTATGGTATATGCAGTTGATGCATATGATGTTTCTGTAAATGAATTGGAGAAGTATAAAATTGAAAATAACATTGAAAATCTGGAGGTTATATTAGCAGATATTACTGAAAAAATCCATAATGTGGATGATGAATCAGTGGATATGGTATTAATGCTTAATGTTTTCCATGGTTTTAATTCAGAAGAAAAAGATGATGTTATTTGTGAATTAAAAAGAATTATTAAAAATAATGGTAGAATTGCTATTATGGATTTTAAAGCGATTGAAATGGATTGGGGTCCGCCATTAGACATTAGACTTTCTCCAAATGATATTGAAAAATTATTTGTTAAACATGGGTTTAAAAAAACTTATTTAAATGAAAATATTGGTAAAACTATTTCTAATGGTAAATCTCATTATTTAATAGTTTTTGAAAAGGAGTGAATTTATAAGATGATTTTTGCAGCTATTTTAGCCGGAGGAATGGGTTCTAGAATGGGGGGTACAGATACTCCTAAACAATTTTTAGCACTGGGAACTAAACCGGTTATTATTCACACTATTGAAAAATTTGTAATTAATGAAAAAATAGATAAAACAATTGTTTTAACACCTAAAAATTATATAAATCATACTAATCATTTAATTAATGAATTTATTGGAGATAATGAGGATATTATTGTTATTGAAGGTGGAGAGACAAGAAATGATACTTTAAGAAATAGTATTGATTATATAAATGAAAATTATGGGATTGATGAGGAATCTATAATTCTCACACACGATTCAGTACGTCCTTTTGTCACTCATAGAATAATTGAAGATAATATTAATGCTGCTAAACGATACGGAGCATGTGATACAGTTATTCCAGCTACAGATACTATTGTTGAAAGTGTTAACGGGGAAACTATTGAAAGTATTCCAGTAAGAGATTATTATTATCAGGGACAAACTCCTCAAAGTTTCAATATAAAAAAACTTTTCAACTTAATCAATAGTTTATCTGAAGTTGAAACAAATATCCTAACTGATGCATGTAAAATATTCACACTTAAAGATGAAAATGTGCATTTAGTTAAAGGAGAAGTGACAAATATTAAAATAACCTATCCATATGATTTAAAATTAGCAAACACAATACTTGAGGATGGAAATGATTAACATTATCTACAGGTTAAAATCACCGAAATTTTTCGAAGAATCAATAGATGAAATACAATTAGATGGCGTTATTATAAGACCAACTCACCTGTCAATATGCCAGGCAGACCAAAGATATTATCAGGGATCAAGACCTGCTGAAATATTAGAAAAAAAATTACCCATGGCATTAATACATGAAGCTATAGGTGAAGTAGTCTTTGATAATACAGGTAATTTTAAAACAAATGATAAAGTTGTAATGATTCCCAACACTCCCCAAGAAAAAGATACATGCCGAGCTAATTACTCATATAAATCTAAATTCAGAGGAAGTGGATTTGACGGATTCACATCTGACTTAATAAAATTAAATCCTGATCGTGTTGTTAAAATACCCGATAATTTCAATCCATATGTTTCCGCATTCATTGAATTAATTTCAGTAGCTTATCAGGGAATAGATAAATTCAAACAATTAGCAATAACACCAAAAGACAGATTAGGAGTTTGGGGTGATGGGAACCTGGGTTTTATCACAGCATTACTTTTAAAAACAATTTTTCCAGATTCTAAAATCATAATATTCGGAAAACACAAGGAAAACCTAAACTTATTTTCATTTGCTGATGAAACCTATCAGATACATAACGCTGAAGATGTAGTTATTGATCATGCATTTGAATGTGTAGGTTCTGTTGCATCACAAGCTGCAATTGAACAAATCATTGATTTAATCAATCCTCAGGGAACAATAAACTTATTCGGTGTAAGTGAATATCCGGTTCCAATTAATACACGTATGATTTTAGAAAAAGGATTAACAGTTCAGGGTAATAGTCGTTCTGAAAGAGAAGATTTTGAAGGAGTAGTTGAAATTCTCAAACAAAATCCTCATTTATTCGAACATTTAGAAAAATTAACCACTAATATCTGTGAAATAAACACTTTAAATGATTTAAAAGAGGCTTTTGATAAGGATTATATTTCACATTTCGGTAAAACTATTTTAAAATGGAATAAATAATTAATAATGAATTCTATTAATTATTTTCAAATATTCCAATCTAAAATAATTTCTGTCTTTTTTATTACAAACTAAAGGGAGTTTTTCAAGAGTTTCAAGATCATAACAATCAATAATTTCTCCACGGTTTAATTTATGTTTTATGTTGTTTAAGATGATTTGACAGGGATCTTCAGCAATACAGGATAATCGTATTGTAAAATCAGCTTCTGATTTGATTTCACATTCTTTTACAAGAACATCAATGTTTTTAGGACATATCAGGTAAACTGAAATGTGTTTGTTTGTTTTTTCATATAGTGCTTCTGCAAATTCCACATATTTCACAAGTTCTTCTTCATTGAAGTCTTGAAGTTGAAATTCTAAATCTATTAAGTCTCCATTTTCTGTTTTAAATATATCTCCTCCTTGGTGAATGTTTTCATCTAGTTCTAACATGTCTTTTGCAACAATACATTTAATTGGTCTTTTATCGTTGAATGTTTCACTAATTGTTTTTGTTTTTATGGCAAATTCTTTATTTTTCATTTTTACACCTTTGAAATTTTAATTTGTATTCCTAATATATGTTTTTAAGGTATATAAATGAGTAAGTTATAAATTAAAGCAATTATTGCTATTTAAAACAATTTTTAAAGATTATTACAATTTTTTAAATCCAAGAGAATTTTTCCAAAAATAGAGTCTGTAAAATTT
>SUTL01000046.1 GCA_015062925.1 Methanobrevibacter thaueri | reverse complement strand
ATAATTACTTTTTAGAATTAAAAAATAATTCTAAACTTGAATAAATTAATTTTTACTCATGTAATATATTTTTTAAAGAGGTTACAATAAAACCAACCTCAAAATATATTCACATTAATAAGGAGTTATATAAAATGAAAATGAAAACAATAATACTAATCACATTATTGATTTTAACCATATATATTGGATCTGTCAGTGCAGCAAACGACACTGCAATAGACCATACATTAATGGGAAATGAGGAATCCAATCAAGTTGAAATCAGCAATACCGAAGATTCTAAAGAAATATCGGTTATAAATAAAAATTCAAAAGACATTGAAAACAATATATTAACTAACACTGTCCATCAATTTAATGGAACAACATTCTCCGAACTAAAAACAAAAATAAATAGTATTTCTTCAGGAGATACAATCGTATTAAACAATAATATTGAACAAGACATGTTCTCCTATATTACAATTAATAAAGACATTATAATTGAAGGGAATAATCATACTATTGATGGGAAAAACAAATCAGTATTTTATTTCTCTGATGGCTCAAATAATGTTGAAATAAGAAATATTAATTTTATAAATTATAAAAACGAATGTATAAATGCATATAATTGTAATCTTACGATGTATGCGTGTGTTTTTAATAATACTTTAAATTCTTCTGAACATGCTGTTTTTTTATATTCTTCAAAACCGTCTAATTTCTCAATTATAAACTGTAATTTTTTAGCAAATCCAAGAGCATTGTATATTAGCGGGGATTATTTATTTTTATCATATTGTAATTTTACAAAAAATTCTCTTGCAATAGATTGCAATGCCCATATATTTGGGGAAATTAATAATTGTATTTTTATGAATAATACTAATTTAAAAAGTCAAATGATTGCTTTTAATTATGGTGGATTTCGGAATTCTACTTACAATATTTCAAATTGTGTTTTTATGAATAATACTGGAGTTGATGATAAGTTTATATATTTTGGGGCTTCAAACTCTAATATGTCTAATTGTATTTTTGTAAATAATAATGAAATTGGTTCAAATAATGGTGGTCTATTAGTTATGACTGGTTCAAATTGTACTCTTTACAATTGTAGTTTTATAAATAATACTTCCAATGAGGGTGCGGGATTATGTGTTGCAGGTTCAAATTCTACTATTGATAATTGTACTTTTATAAATAATACTGTTGCAACATATAGGGCTGGTGCTATTCATTGGTATTGTCATGATGGAAGTATTATTAATTCTAAATTTTTGAATAATCCGGGTAATGATGGATCTTCTATTTTCCTTTCTTATCCATGCAGATTAATTAATAATACTAATAACAATTTTGTACTTGTTTTTAATGGGGCTACTAAATATATTCCTTGTACAGTAACAATCATGGATAACTCCACAATAAATGCCACAATATTCAAACCCATCACACTTAACATGTTAATTCAACCTAATGATCCGGTTTATCATTTGAGTGGTTATTTTGACCTTAATTTTGTTATAGATGGTAATAAAATTCAAGTCCATACTGGATCTATAAGTTATGTGTTTAATAAAGACGGTAATTTTACAATATCATTTAATTCAACATATTTAACTAATGTTACAGTTAATACTGCTTTGGTTCATGTTATGTCAGGTGATTTTGGTTATCTTCGTCAATTAATTAATCAAGTTAATGAAGGGGGGGTTTTTAATTTAACTAGAGATTATGTATTCACTGATGGTTTGGATCAAGTTATTCGAATTAATAAATCGATAACTATTAATGGTAATGGACATATTATTGATGCACGAGGAAAATCTAATATATTTGAGTTAACTACTCCTTGTGAGGTAGTATTGAATAATATCACATTTTTAAACAGTAATGATAAAACAATTAATATAGGTTCTAATTCTTGTGTTAATATATCTATTTTAAATTGTAAGTTCATAAACTCAACAGGAAGTTATGATATATATGGTAGTAATACAAAGGGGAATCTGTATTTACATAATAATACTATGAAAAAGGTAATATATTATACAGATACAATATTGTCAAAGGTATATGTTTCAGTTCAGGATAATTCTACAAGTTTTGTTCAATTTAATAAATCTGTAAATATAAAAATAAATTTGTGGGATGATAATAATAATACATTAAATCCTTCATTTAATTGTGTACGTTTACTTTTAGATAATGGAACTTCTTTTCGACCAAATACTATGATGATTAATACGCTACGTGTTTCATGCACTTTCAAAGAATGTAGAAATTTTACTCTTTCAGTCACAAGTGAATATTTGAAAAATATGACTATTTTCACTGGTTGTGTAGATGTTAGGATTGGGGATTACTATTATTTACAAAGATTAATTGATAATGCAAGTGATGGTGATGTTATTAATTTAACCAGAGATTATAATCGTTTCCCAGAAATAGATGATTATTCTGTTATTATTAATAAGGAAAATTTAACAATTAATGGTAATGGACATGTTATTAATGCTGGAGGAAAAGCACAAATATTTAGGTGCAATGCTAAGGGAGTAACACTAAAAAATATTACATTTACAAATTCCTCATCATGGGCAGTTTATTTAAATGGGGCAAATCAAACAATTGATCACTGTAATTTTGTAAATATGAATTCCTATTCAAATGTTGTTCAAGTATCTGGGGTTAATAATATTATTTCTAATTGTTATTTTTCAAATACTCATTCAACTAACTATAATGATATTTTTTTAAATTCTGGCAGTAGTTGTTATTTAAAGAATAACACTGGTTCTAAAATTTATAGTAATGGGGGGGATATTTTATCCAAAACCAATATTATAATTTTAGATAACTCTACAGTTTATAATAATAATCAGAATAAAACCCGAATAACTGCAATAATTACTGATGATAATAATAATAAAATCGGAAGTAATTATTTAGTGAACTATTTTGTTTTAGATAATGGAACTAGAATTACTACAACTTTAGATAGGGATGAAATGTTTTATTATGCAGAGTATTTATTTGCTGATTATGAGGATTATATTATTTCTTCACAAAATCGTCGTGAAAATCTAGTTAATGTAAGTATTTTTAATGCTACAGTATGTATTAGGGAATATGCAAATATTAGTGTTTCCACATCTCCAATTATTTATGGTGAAAATGCAAGTTTCATAATTAATATTACTGACAGTGATATTGCACTTGGAGAAATATTGCTCAGTATAGGTCAGCATAATTATATTATTAATTTAAACGATACTTACACTGGTCTTATCACATATAATGTGGCTGGTTTAACACCTGATGATTATGAGGTTAAAGTTAACTATACCAGTCCATATTTATATGGTGAAGTTGTTGCAAACACAATATTACATGTGAGTAAAGCTGAATTTGAATTAAATGTTAATGTTGTTGAGGGAAATGGTAGTATTCCAACAATATTTAATGTAACTTGCCCTGAGGATTTTGATGGAAACATCAGTATTGAAATTAATGGTCAAACAGAATATATTCCAATTACAAAAGGTAAAGGTAGTGTTGAAATTATACTTCCTTATGGTTATTACAATGGTTTAATTAAAGCTTTTAATTCCGCATTATATAATAATACTAATACAACTTGTAATGTGCATATTAGGGATAATCCTAATTTAAGTGTTAGTGATGATACAATTATATATCCTGAAAATGCAACTATAATAATTAAATTATTGGATGTTGTTCGTGGAAATATAATACTTAGTATTGGTGAATATAACACTACTATTGAATTAAACGATTCATTCACAGGCATTATTAATTTTAACATGCCTAATTTAACACCAGATACTTATGATATTCAGGTTAATTATACTGGAAGTGAATATTTCACTGAAAGTATTGTGAAATCAACATTAACTGTTTATAAAGCGGAATTTGAATTAAATGTGAATATTACTATTGGAGATTCAAATATTCCAACTAAATTTAATGTAACTTGCCCTGCTGATTTTGATGGATATGTTATTGTTGAAGTTAATGATAATTCTTATTTGGTTTCATTAACTCATGGAAAAGGTAGTGTAGATATTATTATTCCTAAAGGAGATTATATTAGTGTGATTAAAACTATTAATTCAAAATTATATAATGATACTAATATTACCCATAATTTACATATTATGGATAATCCTAATTTAAATGTGGATTGTGAGCCAATTAAATATGGTGAAAATGCAACAATAACAATTAAATTAGAAAATGATGTAAGAGGATATATTATACTTAATGTTGGTGAATACAATACTACTATCATATTGAATGATTCTTTCACAGGTACAATTACAAGAATAATTCCTAATTTAACACCTAATACATATATTATTAAAGTTAACTACACTGGAGATGAATATTATAAATCAAATGTAATTTATTCAACTTTAAAAGTTAATAAAGCTCCAGTAAACATAATTACTGACATTGATAAAGGAAATAATACTGTTTTAACAAAAATTGCTGTTAATCTTCCTGGTGACTTTAATGGTAATGTGAATGTTAAAATTAATGATGAAACATATAATATTCCAATTATTAATAATACTGGTAGTATAAATGTTAATTTAACATCTGGAAATTACACACTTGAGTTTATTGCATTTAACTCATTAAATTATATGGATACTAAACTTAATGAGAATTTACATATTGTCACACCTTTAAGTGAAGATGTATTTGAAATCCCATTGAATATTAGTGAAGGTATTGTTAATTTTGAAGTTAATGGTTTACCTGGTGATGCTAATGGATATTTCATGGTTGTTATTAATGGATTAACTGCTCAGTCAGTTGATGTGGTTAATGGAAATGTAACTCCAATTAATATTAATTTGACCAGTGGAGAATATAATATTACTATGATTTTCGCTGATAAAGGAGAATATGGTGTTGTTTTCAAATCAACAAACATTACTGTTGGATCTAAAGATCCAGTAATCACAATTATTGATAATAAGGATGTTAGTGTTAGTTACTCTGGAAAAGCAACATATAGTGTCCATATTTTAAGTGGTGGTGTGGATGTTGTTGATGGTGAGAATGTTACAATAGTATTTAATGGTATTAATAATGTTGTGAAAACCCTAAACGGTTATGCTAGTTTAGCTTTAAATACTGCTGTGGCTGTTGGAAAATATACTATTGTAGCTGAGTATAAAAATAAAACAGTATCTAATAGTGTTAGTATTTTAAATATTATTAATACTAATAACTTAAAAACACTTAAAAAATCCAAAAAAGTGAATAAAGTTAAAATATCATTAGCACAAGTTGATGGTATGTATTTAAGGGGTAAAACTATTGTTCTTAAAATTAAAGGTAAAAAAGTAGCATCTGCTAAAACTAATAGTAAAGGTGTTGCAACTTTAAAAATTAAGAAGAAATCACTTAAAAAATTTAAAGCAGGTAAATATGTGGCAAATGTAAGTTATGGACTGGATAGGGTTGATAAAACTATTAAAATAAAATAGGGATTTTTAATATTCCTATTTTTACTCACTTTTTTTCTTTATTTTTTCGGGTTATTTTTTTTTTGACTCTCAAATTTTAAATATAACTATTGTTAATATATATTAGTATGGAATTCTTAAGACAAAGCAATGTAATCCAATGGAAAGATGGAAATTACAAAACAATCAAAGAAAACACTGTAGATGATGAATACACATACCTTTTCATTGATTATTTACCCCCAAGAAAATTTTCAACATATCCTAAAAATCTAGATGACTTCGCAATAGGATACTGTTTAGGAGAAGGATTAATTAAAAACTACTCCGACATCAAATCAATAAAAGTAGATGGAACAAATATACTCATCACCACAAAACTATCACATGACCCTGAAGAAGACCTTGAACAAGAAGGAGTGATTCAAAAAAGAAAAGGAAACTGTGAACACGCCTGTGTATGCAGACTTCTAGAATATCAGGGAGTAAACTCAGATAACGCTGGAGGAATACGCTCACAAATAGAAACAATCACACCAAATAAATCAAATTTAACAATTAATGCCACACAAATTATAAAAGACATAAAACATTTAACCGATGAAGCTAAAATCTGGCAAAAAACTGGAGGAGTACATGTTGCACAACTAAAATACAAGGATAAAATCATAATCCGCGAAGATGTTAGCCGACATGTTGCAGTAGATAAAGTAATAGGAGCTGCCTGCAGGAACAATTATGATTTATCACAATCATATATTTCATATAGTGGAAGAATGCCTGCTGATATGCTAATAAAAGTAATACGTGTTGGAATACCAATAATAATATCAAATGCCGCTCCAGCATCATCAGGTATTGATGTGGCACAGGCAGGTAATATTACAATGATTGGTTTTGTACGTGATAATAGATTTACAGTTTACACTTCACCGGAACGTGTGAATTTAGAAAAATAAGTGGATTTAAAGTTCATCCAAAGAAAATGAACTTAAATCTAATAAATCAAATGTTAATATTTTAGGAGCAACGGTAACTTTACCTACTCCAGTTATTATTTTATAAGCTTCAAATGCTTCAAGACAACCGATTAAATTTGGTGTAGGTCCAATAACTGGTGGAACACCGGAAGTAACGTTTTTCAGTGCATTTATTGTTTCATCTGTCAGGTCTTTATCTATTGATGGGAGGTTAAACATTTCTTCATATGTTTTTTCACTGTTTGGTAAAAATACTGTGATTTGACCTAATGTTCCATGTATTGCACCATGAATATATGGTATTCCTTTTTCTTTAGCGGTTCTTGAAACTATAACTCTTGTTAAAACATTATCAAGTGCATCTATTACTATATTTGAGTCTCCTATGACTTTTTCTATGTTGCTTTGATCTATGTGTTCGTTGAATGTTGTGACTTTAACATAGGGGTTTATTAATCTTACTTTTTCTTTTGCAACTGCACTTTTATCAAGACCTAAATCATTAATTGATGCTAGTGTTTGTCTGTTTAAATTGGATAGGTCAAATGCATCTTTATCAACAAGAACTAGTTCTCCTATTCCCATTCTTGCAAGCATTTCTATTGTTTCTCCTCCAATTCCTCCACAGCCTATGACTGTGATTTTTGCATCTTTAAATCTTTCTTGTTCGCTTCTTGTAACTATGCTCATTTGTCGGGATGCTATTTCCCAGTATCCATCACCAATGTATCTTGTTGGCATATTTTTTTCCTCCTATATATTGCGTCTTATTTTTGGAAGTATTTCCATAAATGCGTTCAGTGCATTTTCATAATTTTTAAAGTTATTTCCGGTTATTAGGCCATTTTCGTTTATTTTCATGTTTTTTGTGTTTGTATTGTTGAGTTGTTTTTCTGTATTTTCGATGTTTATTGTAAATGGTAGTTGATATGAAAATGATCCTTCATTATAGTCGATGTCAATGTATTCATCATCATCAATTTCCGCTAAATTTAATGCAACTTTTTTATAACCTTGTTGTTTTAATTCATCATTTATTTGTTTAAATTTATCTTCATTGAGTATTTCATTTATATTATCCACTTCAACTATACTAAGTTCTTCAAAATCTCTAACTTTAACAATTTCACAATTTGTGTTAGTGTGAATATAATCTTCACAGTAACTGATTTTATTAATTTTTTCTTTTGTAGTTCTTGTATTTGTTGGAATTCTTGTTGCAAGACATGTTGTGGATCTTGAATAGGGAATATTATTTTTATTTAAATATTCATGAATTTCTTTTGATGTAAGTTTAGCTTCAATTAATGGGGTTTTGAATTCTTTTTCATAGGTTATAAGAATTCCTGGTCGGTCAATTACTAAATCACTGATGTTGTTACCATCACAAATAAAATCAAAACCTCTTTTTTCTGCTAAATTTATAATTTCATCATACATCAGACTTCTACAGGTAAAACATCTTTTCTTATCATTTGATAGGAAGTATTCATCTTCATAGAAGTTTATATCAATGATTTCATGTTTTATTCCGAATGATTTGGTTGTTTTTTGAGTATGTTCAACAAAATTACTCGGGAATAAATGATTATTGATTGTTATTGCTAATGTGTCTTTTGCAACTTTTGAAGATAAATAAGCTATTAATGTGGAATCAGCTCCTCCTGAAAATCCAATTGCTACTTTTTTATCTTTTAGAATGTTTTTGACATTATTGATTTTTTGTTCTAGTTTCATTGTATCTTTTTTGCTTATTTTTTTGGAAAATTTTGATTTCGTTTAATTATTGTCTATATATTAATAATTATCGTTTTTCCATGGATATGTTAGATGGTTGCTATTTAAATACTTTGCTGTTTGGCTTTTTAATTGATTTTTGTTTGTTTTTGGTGAGGGTTAAATTTATATTATTTGAAAATTATATAACAATTGTTAATATTTGTGTTTTGTAAAAATCCAAATACAAAAAAATAATAAATATCTCAATCAAATAACAATATAATGAAGTTAAATATAAAAAACAAGCCAATATTAACAAAATAATAATTGCGATATGATAATATGAATTTCAAGTTAAAATTTAAAAATATAGAAGAAACAAGGCCCCTAACCGAAAAATACACCATACAAAACTTACTCGATGATTTAGAATTATCTGCCCAAACCATTGTTGCAAAACAAAATGGAGAACTAACAATAGAAGATAGTGTAATCAACGATAAGGATGAAATCCAACTAATCCAAATAATATATGGAGGTTAATGCTATTTTCTAGCAATAACCACTAATATATAATCATTTTCTTTTTTAAAACTTTCAACACTTTTAAAACCAGCATTAAGCAAATATTCTTCCAATTCATTTTTTGTATAAACACTCATTCCCTCAACAGTATTCAACCATTTTTCATCATCAGGATGAGTACCATCAGTACCCTGAGCAATCATAAACTGACCATTAGGTTTAATAATTCTATAAACCTCTTTAAATGTATTTTTAATATCTGGCCAGAAATAAATAGTTTCAAATCCACTTACCAAATCATAACTCTCATCATCAATAGGCATATCACTAACATCTGCCTGAATGACTTTGCATCGATTATTATCTACGGAATTCTGATTTCTCTTCATGGATTGTGCAACTGAAACTTCAGAATAATCAAGTCCGTCAACATTATTATTTGTTATTTTAAGGAATTTTTCAATGTTCACTCCTCCACCACAACCAATATCAAGAATTCTATCATTTTTACCTATGTTAACACATTCAAATGCAAATTCAGAAATATCTTTGTGATTTTCATTCATATTTTTAATTGTTTCAATACCTTCTTCACCATGGGGTTTCATACATTGGTCAATTTTGTGTGCTGTCATAATTAAAACCTTTAATTACTTTTTCTTATATATTTAATAATTGGTGATGAAATGGATAATAAAATTATCGTAATTATAATAGCAATAATACTTATTGTTATTGGTGCATATTTGGTTCTTGTAGGTAGTGCTGATGAAGTAACTATTGGTTATTTACCCTCAGATCATGATGCAGCTTTGTTTGTCGCTGATGCTCAGGGACAATATCGGGCAAATGGTATTAATACTAAATTAGTTCAATTTAACAATGGTGGAGATTTGATGACTGCTATGGCTAGTGGTGATGTTGATGTGGGTTATGTTGGTATAACTCCAGTATTATCATCTATTGCTAAGGGAGTTCCGGTTAAAGTAATTTCTGCTGCTCAAATTGAAGGGTCTGGAATTGTTGTTGATAAGGATTCTGGAATTAAATCTGTTTCTGATTTGGAGGGTAAAAAAATTGCAACTCCTGGTGAAGCTTCAATTCAATATATGTTGCTTCAGTATTATTTGAAACAGAATGGAATGTCTGTTAAGGATTTGAAGGTTCTTTCAATGAAGGTTCCGTCTATGAATGATGCTTTGAAAACTGGTAAAATTGATGGTATGATTACTTTTGAACCGTATGTTTCTATTGCTAAGGAGAATGGTGCTAAGGAGTTAGTTGATTCATCTAAGATTATTCCAAATCATCCATGTTGTGTTGTTGTGGCTTCTGATAAATTTATTAATTCTCATCCTAATGAAACTCAGTTGATTTTGGATATTCATAAGAATGCTACTGATTTTATTAATAATAATACTGATGAGGCTGCAAGTTTACTTCCAAAGGATATTGTTAGTGATGTTGAAGTTGAGAAAACTGCAATGTCTGGTTTTCCTTTTATTTCTGGTTTGAATAAATCTTATAAACAGAGTGTTATGGATTTCATGGATTTGGAAGTTGATTTGGGTGTTTTGAAAAAGCCTATTTCTGAAGATAAGATTTTTTGGCAAGGTAGTTAGTTTTTTCACTGCCTTTTTTTATTTTTTTTTTAGGATATGTTTATATAGTATTATTACTATATGATATTGTATTGCAATATAACAATTGTGATAAAATACAATAATAGGAGGAAAACTAAATATGTGTGAAATTTTTTGTTTTAATTCAAATACGCCAAAACAAATAAATGAATGTTTGGAATGTTTTTATAATCACTCAGAAGAACATCCGCACGGATGGGGATTAGCAACAATGCAATCCGATGAATTTGTTATTACTAAAGAACCGATAAAAGCAACATGTAGCCAACATTTAAAAAACATATTATCCAATCCTATTATTGGAAAAAATGTATTCGCTCACATCAGACTAGCAACCGTTGGCGAAATAATATCTCCCAATTGTCATCCATTCATAGAAGCTGATGATAACAACAGATCATGGATGCTAATACACAACGGAACCATATTCGACTACCCAGAACTTGACCAATACAAGGATAGTGAAAATGGAGACACTGATTCCGAGCGAATATTACTTTACATAATAGATCAAATCAACGATTTCGAACAACAAAAAAGCGCCCCATCAACAATTAAAGAGCGCTTCAACCTGCTAACTGAAATCGTATCAAAATTATCAAAAAATAATAAACTTAACTTAATGATTCACGACGGAGATTTAACATACATTCACTCCAACATGAAAGAATCACTATACTACCTAAAAAATGAAGAAGGATTTTTAGTAGCATCCACCCCACTGTCCGACGATGAAAATTGGATGCAAGTTGAATTAAATAAACTGTTTGGTTTAATAGATGGAAATATAATATTCGAAAGTGAACAACACAACAATGAATTCATATTAACCGAAGAACATGAAAAAATAATGGAAGACTTCTTAAAAACACTAGAACAGGATGTGAACTCATGATTACAAGACAAATGGTTAAAAACAAACTTTACGAGGAATTTATAAAACCAACATGTAAAAAAAAGAACTATATCGGTGTTGAAATAGAAATTCCAATAATAAATCTTGAAAAACAACCAGTTAACTTTGACATAGTACATAAAATAACAGATAAATTTAAAAAACAATTCAACGATTTTAAAAAAGATGGAGTGGACTATGAAGGCAACACATTCTCATTAAAAAATCCTAAAAATGAAGATATAGTATGTTATGACTGTTCATACAATAACATTGAATTTGCAATGGGTCGTGAAAAAGACCTATTTGCAATTAACAATCGTTTCAGCGAATATTATACATTTGTAAAAGAATCATTTGAAGAATATAATCATACATTAACAGGAATGGGAATTAATCCATATAGAAAATATAATACATATGAACCAATTCCATCTGAAAGATATTTAATGTTATACCATCATTTAAAATCTGTTAAAAATTATGAAAACATCCCAATGTGTTTTCATAACTACCCAGAATATGGTATGTTTTCATCCGCATCCCAGGTACAGCTGGATGTTTACAAAGAAGATATTGTAAAAACAATTAATGTATTTTCAAAATTAGAACCGGTTAAAGCATTATTATTTTCAAACTCAGTATTATTTGAAGCCGATGAACATTTAACATGTTTCAGAGATAACTTATGGGAATATTCAACTCATGGAGTAAATCCACATAATATTGGAGTTTATGATGTTAATTTTAAAGATATTAATGATTTACAAGCATACTTTGAATCTTTAAATATTTATTGTGTAATGCGTAACGGATCATATATTAATTTCAAATCAATGAATATACTTGATTATTTCAAAAAAGACTCTGTTTGCGGAGAAATTTATTCAAATGGAAAATATGAAAAAATAAATATAAAACCATCAATTAATGATATTAAATATTTACGTCCATTTAAATTTATAAACTTAACATTCAGAGGAACAGTTGAATTCAGAAGCATATGCACTCAACCAATCAGAGATTCCATGTCTGTTGGAGCGTTCCATTTAGGATTAAAAGATCAGTTAGATGAACTTGAAAATATCATTGAAAATGATGAGGTCATTTATCATAAAGGATATACTGCAGGGGAGCTTAGAAAACTTTTAATTCAGGATGAACTACCATCTTTCGTTGATAAACGTGAAATTTGTTTATTATCTAAAGAAATAGTTGATTTAGCATCATATGGTCTTGAAGAAAGAGGTATTGGTGAAGAAATATTTTTAAAACCATTATATGATCGTATTAGCAAACATACAAATCCTGGAAAAGATTTCATTACTTCCATTCATAATGGTGTTAATATTGAAAAATTAATAGATGATTACGGTAAATTAGATATAATTATATAATTTAATATAATTAAATTAAATTAAGTTAATTTTTATTTTAGGGATGAAAAATAATGAATTTGAAAAATTTATCTAAATTAACTTCAAATGAAATATTGGCTGGTTCATTTGGAATAGAATGGGAAAGTTTACGTGCTCGAGGAGAAGGCATATTATCTCTTACACCCCACCCTGAAGTTTTTGGGGATAAACTAACTAATCCTTTAATAACAACAGATTTTTCTGAAAGCCAAATTGAAATTATAACTCCTACTTTCGACACTATTGATGAAGCTTTTGATACATTTTCATTATTATCTGATTTAGTTAATGCTTCACTTCCAGAAGATGAATATCTTTGGTTTCAGTCAATTCCTTGTATTTTACCTTATTGGGACCAGATTCCAATAGCTCAATATTCACAGGAAGGTGAAGAATCACAGAAATATCGTGAGGAATTAGCTAAAAAATATGGTGTTGAAAAACAGATGATTTCTGGGGTTCATTTTAATTTTTCTTTTAGTGATGATTTTATAAGGAAATTACATTCCATTAAAAATTCAAATTTATCATTTAAAGAGTTTAAAAATAGTGTTTATTTAAAAATTGCTAGAAATTATCTTAGATATTGCTGGTTAATTATTTATTTGACTGGTTGTTCTATTGGTTCTCATAATTCATTTTGTCATGATTGTATTCATTTGATGGATGCTTATGATAATTCAGGTAGTTATTATTCAACTACTGGACCTTCATTTAGGAATTCTTCTTGCGGTTATAAGAATTTGGTGGAGTTATATCCTTCATATGATTCCGTTGAGGAATTTACTCATGATGTTAATAAATTCATTGAAAATGGGGATTTGTCTGAGGCTAAGGAATTGTATACTCAAATCAGATTAAAACCTAAGAATCCTAAGAAGTTATTGGAGTCTTTAAATGAGGATGGTATTGAGTATATTGAAATCAGGACTCTTGATATTAATCCGTTTTATAAATGCGGGCTTGTTAAACATGATATGAGATTTTTGCATTTGTTTTTAATATATATGTTTATTAAAGATGAATCTGATTATGTGAACTGGCAGAAAGAGGCTAGGATTAATGAGGAAAATGTTGCTGAGAGGGCTTATGATGATTCCATGAGGTTGTTAAGGGATGGTTGTGAAGTTACTCTTCGTCAGTGGGCTGCTGAGATTATTAATGAAATGTTTGGTATGTGTGAAGTTTTAGGTATTGATGAGCAGGCTACTTTGAAATTGATGCTTAATAGGATTGCTGATGATAATTTAACTTATGGTAAAAGATTGTTGAAGCTAATTGAAGAGGATGGTTATATTGAAACTCATGCTAGGTTGTCTAAGAATAATAAACAGACTAGTATTAGGTTTTTGAATACTATTGATGTTGAGAATTGTAATAAATTTCAGAAGTATGTTAATATTGCTTTGGTTGGTAAATAATTTTTTTCATAACTTTTATATATTATTATTTTATAATTATACTTTAAGGGATTCAAATTATAACAATTGTTAATTTAATTTTTAAGTAACTTATTTATAACTCAACTTAAATAATAACTACTGTAATTAAGTTAACTTAATTCAATGGTGAAAAATATGAATAAAAAAATTACATTTATTTTAGTCGTAGCACTCGCCGCATTCATAGTAATGGGATCAGCAAGTGCAGGATTCTTTGACTTCTTAGGTGGAAGCTCAGATGAAACCGTAAAAATAGGATACCTCCCTTCAGACCATGACGCAGCATTATTTGTAGCAGACGCTCAAGGTTTATACAAAGACAAAGGAATCAAAACCGAACTTGTACAATTCAACAACGGTGGAGATTTAATGACTGCAATGGCAAGTGGAGATGTTGATGTTGGATATGTTGGAATATCTCCAGTATTATCATCAATATCATCAGGTGTTCCAGTAAAAGTTATTTCCGCAGCTCAAACTGAAGGTAGTGGAATTCTCGTAACTGATGATTCAGATATAGATAACGCAAAAGATTTATCTGGTAAAACCATCGCAACACCAGGTGAAGCTTCAATCCAACATGTATTACTTTCAGCATACTTAAAAAATAATGACATGTCATTAGATGATATTAATGAATCTGCAATGAAAGTGCCATCAATCAACGATGCTTTAAAAACCGGCAGTCTTCCAGCAGCTATTACATTCCAACCTTACGTAAGTTTAGGTGATAATAGTGATGATATTGATGAATTAATTGACTCATCAGAAATCATGCCAGGACACCCATGCTGTGTTGTTGCAGCTTCACAAGATTTCTTAGATAAACATGCAGACACTGCTAAAGAAATTGTAGCAATCCACAAACAAGCCACTGACTTTATCAACGATAATATTAAAAATGACACAACTGAAAAAATTGTCAAATTATTACCTGAAGATATTGTTGCAGATCCTGATGCAGAAGAAGATTCATTAGAAAGTTTCCCATTCATTTCTGGTTTAGATAAAGATTATAAATCAAACGTAGATACTTTCCAAGACTTAGAAGTAGATTTAGGAATTTTAAATGAAACTATATCACAAAAAGACTTATACTGGGAAGCATAGTTTAAACTATGCTTTTTTTTTAATTTTTTTCATATTCACTTTTCAAATCAGCAATTGCTTTTATTGTTTTTTCATCACTAACTTTATTGATTACCCTTTGATTTTCCAACAACCTGTCCATGTAAACTTTTCTTTTATCATCATCAACTATTTGGTATCTTGAAAAATTAACCAAGCATTCTATTAATCCAGATAATCCTCTGTTATATGCACATGCATTTTTATCGTTAATAACTATTTTGCGGATTTTTCCTGTGATATTGTAAATTTTAGTATTATTTTGTATTTGAAAATTTTTCGGAGTTTCAATCTCAACATTTTCAACATCCACAATAATGTAAGCTGGGGTGTTTTTAATGATACTTATATCACAATCACTAGTGAAATATTCATCACCTAAACAATCTAATGTAGCATAGGTGAAAACTAATGGATCTTGTGTAATGTTAACTACATATACATTAGTATCCAGGATATTTTTTAAAGTTTTAGAGGTTTCAAAAATATGACAAAAAACCATACCCTCACCAAGATACTTAAAAGCAAAAGCCCCAGCATTTTTAACACCATCCCTACTAACAGTAGTGGTAATACATTCATACTGAAGACCCTTTTCAATACCGACCTTAGATAACTCAAAATCCATAATAATCAAAAAAAATAAATTTTAATAAATAAAAAAAGAGAAATTTCTCAAAAAAATGAGAAATTATAATTTAATTTTAATATCAAGAGCACTTGAACCTTCTTCATAAACAAAAATAGGATTAATATCAAGCTCTGATATTTCAGGGAAATCAAGTGTTAATCTAGCTACTCTTTTAATAGCTTCTTTAACCTCTTCAACATCACAAGGTGCTTCTCCTCTGTATCCTTCAAGTAATTTAGATACTTTAGTTGATGCAATTTGTTCTTCAATTTCATCAGAACTCATACCTTTAGCAAGGTTAAATGAAACATCTTCAATAAGATTAACATATATTCCACCCATTCCAAATGCAATCATAGGACCAAATTGCTTATCACGAATCATACCTACAATTACTTCTTCACCGGAATCCATCATTTTTTGTACTTCAACACCATCAGGAACAATATCAGGATGTGCTGCTTTAGCATTTGCAATAATTTCTTCATAGGTTGCTTTTGCTTCTTCCGCACTGTTAATTCCCACTTTCACTCCACCAATATCGGATTTGTGTAAAATTTTATCTGATGCAATTTTAAGTACAACAGGGAATTCCATTTCTTCTGCAAGACTTGCT
>SUTL01000045.1 GCA_015062925.1 Methanobrevibacter thaueri | reverse complement strand
AGAAACAATATTGTAATTGTTTAAAGGCACACCACTAGGAGCACCAACAACATTGAATATATTTAAGTAAAGTAAGTTTCCAACATTTCCTTCAGCTCTTAATGTACAATTATCAATAGTACAGTAACTAGCCCATGAGAAAGTGAAAGTAGTTGAACCACCATTGTTTCTTGTATAGAAGTAACTGTTTTTAAGAACAACATAAGTAGAGTTATCTCTAATGGAAGTAGCACCTACACCGGAACCTACTCTTTGATCTTCAACAACATTACTAATATTATCTAAAACAACATTATGAGTGTTAGAGAACCATAATTGAGTGTTATGGAAATAAACATCACTTACATTAGATCCGGAACCACCATAAGTAATAGCGAAACTATTACCTGGACTTTCACCTAATAAACTACCAGCAGTAGTGTTTAAATCAACATAAGCATCATGAGTAGATGAAACAATATTAACAGGTTTATTAACATTCATCTGAACAGTAACAGCTTGATCAGGATTAATAATACTACCTTGGAAATCTAAAGTAGCACCATTAGGAATATAATCAAAGAATTTACCATTATCTTCCTGATTGAAATAATATAAATAAGTGTCTTGAGTTACAATACCGTTTAAGATATGGAATTTAGTTGAATTGGATGTGTCTTTGAATGTTTCAGAATCACATGTATAATCAACTGTTAATTCGTTTTCACCAACAGCAAGGTCACTAGCATTTAAAGTTATTTCAGCTTCACCATTTACTAAGTTAACAGTGCTAGATTTATTATTAAATTTAAATGTAACTGAACCAGTTGTATTTACTCCTAATGAATTTTCAACTGATACTTTTACTAAAACATCATTACCTTCCCATACACTATTTGCATTGATAATTATGTTAACTGGGTATGGTGGGACATTATTTTTAACTGTGTTTGCACTGCCTGATTTAATATATACGGCATCATCACCAGTTAAAGTGTTTGCAATGAGATAGTTATCAGTTACTATTGTTTTTTCAGTTGTGTAGAGAATATCCACTGCATATTTACCATTAGTGAATACTTTGTTTCCTTGAACATCAAATGATAATGTTGGTGCACTGTATTGAACTGCACTTATAGCGGAAACAGGATATTTATCTCCATATGGTCCTTTATTAAATGAGTAAATTGTATTATTATATATTGTTGCATAACCGGTTTGTACTTCAATACCTGAAATTAATGCAAAATCATCATTTCCTTCTGCATAACCAGTTATGTTGAGGAAATTGTTTTTAACAATTAATTCTTTTGCAGGTCCAAATCCATAAGGTGAGTATATACCTAAATTAGGACCGTTAGAATCACAAGTAATATTATTATCCATGATTAAAGCTTCACTTGAAACTATTTGTAGTGCATATGCTGAACCAGAACCAGATTTACCACCAGTTGTTGAAATATCAAAATTATTTTCAATAAATGAAATTTCATTACTGAATCCACATTCAATAGCATATAAATAAACTCCAGTTCCTTGAGGAGTAATTGTATCTTTCATTGTGAAATTATTACCTTTGAATAAAATATCATTTGAACCGGCAATATATAATTCTTGTATTGTTGGGAATCCTGCACTAAAGGAATTAATACTTACATTAACATTATTGTTTGTGAAATTTATTGAATTTGATTTATATATTCTAATAGGATTTACATAACATAATCCCATCATAAAGTAATCCCAATCATAAGTTTCAACAAATAATCCAGGATAGCTTGCTGTGATTTTATTATTATCTAAAATAGAGTTTCCTACATTTTCAAAGTTGATTCCAGTAACTAAATCTTCATCAGAAGTTACATGGTTTTCAAAGTAAATTGTATTGTTTATTAAGTTAATATTTGAAATATTAGAATTTGATTTAACATTAATTGCATTTCCCATTTCATCTCCAATAATGTATGAAATGTTTAAATTGTATAAGGAGACATCTGATTGATCAACATATATTAAATCACCTATTGAAGAAGTAGCAGTTAAAGTTAAGTTGTTTAATTCAACATCTTCAGAAGTGATCATAATACCTATGTTTTTTAATTCAGCATTGTATCCTTTGATAGTAATAGGTCTGTTAATAATAATATAATCTGAAACACCAGTGAATGTTCCGTTAAATATTAATTCGTCGAATGTGATAGTGTCTTTTAAAATACCATCATCATCAAAGTATTGGTTAAATGTATCTTGTGTAACAATATTTGTTAATTGTTGTTGATCAACAGGAATTTCAATTACTGCATTTTTGGATGTTGCAGTTATTGTATTGTCATTTTCATCAATAGTATATATAATATTTGCTTCTGCATTTTTACTAATGACAACTGTGTTTAAATTACCTGTGTTAGATGTGAATGTTACAGGAATTCCATCAGCAATATTTGAGTTGCTGAATTTTGCAGTTATATTTGCTATGTTATTGTTAAGTGTTAATCCTGCAGTCATTTTAACCCAATTGGATACATCAACTTCAGGACATGGGAATTCATTATAATCATCATCTTCATAATAACCGGATGCAACTAAATTTTTAGGATTATCATTAGTTCCCCACCAGTTATTTTGAGCATTTACTGGGTAATCTTCACCATCATTATAAATAAGGTAATGATTAGTATTGGTTAATAATACTGAGTTAGTTACTGTTAGTTTATTTGCATTATATATTGCATCTCCATGTGAAGTAGCACCTGCAGTGTTATTTATGAATACTGATTTATCAACAGTTGCAACTGAACTGAAACCAACATAAATAGCACCACCATCACGGTATGCTTTATTGTTGATAAAAATAGAATTATATACGTTTAAGTTAGCCCTTGCATTAATAGCACCACCATATGAAACAGTGTTTGCGTTATTGATAAATACAGAGTTTGTAACTTGAATTCCAATATTATTGTTTCCTATTACAATACCTTGTCTTGCAGTGTTATTAATGAATTTGGATTTGTCAACAATTAAGTTTCCACTACCTGAACTAACATATAAAACACCGAAAACTGAATTTGTATCCACAATACTATTATTTTCAAATAAAGTGTTGTTGATGATTTTATCTCCAGTACCGGAAATATCAATTACATTTCCACTTTTACTATTTGAAATTATGGAGTTGTTAATATTTAATTTACCATTACTTTTTATAAGATAATTATCAGCAGTTGTGTTTACAATTGTGACATTATCTAATATTAATTCATTAGCAAAACTGTAAATTGCTGCACCTAAACCTTTAGCGTTGATAAGTGCTATGTTTTTTAGTTCAATTTTGCTAGCGGTATCTCCATATTCCATGTAGAATAATCTTCCTTGGTTATCTGCATCAAGGATTACATTTCCTACACCAGTGATGGATATTTCTTTTGTGATATGATAATCATATCCTGTGTATGTTCCTTCATTAATTATGATTTGACCGGTTGCGTTGTTTGCAAGTTCAATAGCTTTTGTAATATCTGCTACGGGAGCATTTATTGAACCGTTATTGTCATTGTTACCGGTTTTATCTACATAAATTATTCCATGATATCCTTCATCTTCTTTTAGTGAAGGATTATTTTCCGTACCAATAGTTGAGGTATCAGCACCGGAAGTTATTTTATAATTATCGTTTCCATTTTCATGGGTAACGATTGTATTTTCATTTACCTTTAATGTATCATTAAGATCATTAGTTGCTATTTGGTTATTAGCATCAGATCCTAATGTTTTATCAAAAGGTTCTTTTGCACTGCTTGTATTAATACATAGGGCTATGATTAATACGAGCATTAAGCATAGAAATAATTTTTTATCTATCTTCATTAAATCACTCGATTAAAATATGTTATAAATAGTTATAAAGTGAAATTATTAAAAAATCAACTTTACATCGTTAATGTTTATTTTAACTAATATATAAATCCATCGAGTTTGAAAAAAAATAAATTGAAATGAAATAAATTTTTATCATAAAAAAAATCAATATTAATTAATTAAATTTTACCTCATATAAATATTCCCCTAATGACAAGAACAACAAAACCACAAAAAAATGAACCAGTTTGAAACCCAATTTTAAATAAAAAAACATGAAAGTAAATTATAACTTACCAATCAAATATTCAATTTAATTAATCAGAATTATAATTAAATGAAATAAAGAATACAACAAATAAAAAATAGAATATCATCATATAGATGTATCAATTAAAAATAGGAATTTATAAAAAAAAGAAAAATAAAAGAGAAAAAATAAATAATCTCTTCTATTTAATTTTTATCTTAACCACCTTAGATGCAGCACTATAAGTCATATCACCATCAAAACGAATAGTAGCAGAATACTTACCTTTCTTAGTAATTTTAAGCTTAAATACTGCCTGACCTTTACTATTAATTTTACCAACATATGTTTTACCTTTCAAATTAAGAGTAACAGGTTTACCTGCACTAAGATAAATTTTACCATCCCTAGAATCACATTTCTGAGTTTTTAAAGTAACAACATACTTCTTGGATTTAGATTTAGCTTTGAATTTCTTATTAGCCGCAACAATAGCAATAGGTTTTTTCAAAACATTAAAAATAAATGGTGCATAACTAGACACATATGTTTCATCCCCACCATATGATAAAGTAGAATAATATGTACCCGCAGCCCAAGTACTGAAATCAATTTGAACATAACCATTTTCATCAGTTACAAGACTAACAGAATTAGTTTTAAATGAAAAAGTCACATTAGCATTAGCAACTCCATTACCATTAGCACCAATTAATCTGAAAGAAAATACTTTTCCACGCTCACCTGCACCTAAATCAACAGCATAAAGATTATATGATGAAAACATTATAATATTAAAATGAGTATCTGTTTTAACAGGCACTACAGGAGTAATATTATCCAAAGTCAATGAAGTATCACATGGAAGATAAATATCAGATCCAAGATAACTCAATTTAATACTAACACCATATTTAGCTAAAATACTGAAAGAACCATTAACATCAGTAGTTACATTACCAGTAACATTACCAATAACATAGTTAACTGTTACATTGGAAATTAAATTACCCATAATATCTTTTAATACAGCATTAATAGTTAAATCTTTATTAACAAGTACATCACTAAATTCAGTTGCAATTGGATTTACAACAGGTTTAATATCAGATACATTAACTGCAATAGTATCAGATTCAACACCATTATATTTTTCATTACCCATGTATAATGCATTCACATAATATATTCCAGGATTATCTAAAATTACAGTCAGATTATCTTGTTTTATATTATTCTCTGATTTAACAAGATATAATGTTCCATTAATATTTACAAGGACTGTGCCAGTAGCATCTTCAGGTAATGTTACCATAACAACTAATTTTCCATCAGTAACTTCACTAGCACTAATATTTATCACAGGTTGGTTTTTAACAACATTAAATGTTGTTGAGTTAAAACCAGCATAGTATTTATTATTTTCCAGTGATTTAACTTCAATCACATAGTCTCCTGCTTTGTTTGGAGTGAATTTAGTATCATTTAATATAATACCATTGACAGCAATTATAATAGACCCGCTTGAATTAACTACATTAATAGCGATTTCCTCTCCAACATTAACAGTGTTTATCTCATCAATAATTATTGATGCTTTTTGTTTTAAAACAATGAATGAAGTTTTGTTAAATCCTTTATGGAATTGATTATTTTCATCTGAACTTGCTGTAATTTCATATGTTCCTGCTGATGGAATAGTATATTTATTTCCAGTTATTTTTTCACCATTAACTGTTAAAATAACATTTTCACCACTGGTAGCTGTTGCAGTGATTGTTATTTCACCATCAATTTCAATGTTTCCTGAAATTGAAATTGGAATAATAGTGTTATTTTTATCAACAACATTGAATTGAGCGTTATAATCTCCAGTATTATTGTATTTATCATCACCTAAATATGTGATTTTAACATTATATTCATTAATTGGTAAATTTAAGTTTAAAATAGCTGTTTTATTATTAATAGCTGCTGTGTAGTTTACATTATTAATATTTATTAAAATAATTCCACTTTCTTCATCAGCCATTGTTACTTTAATAGTTGTATTTTGACCTATTATAATATCTTTTGTTGGAACAATAACGCTTTCTATATTACTGGATTGTTTTATAACTTTGAATTTAGTTGAATTACAGCCTGCATTGTATTTATCATTTTCAGATGCTGTTGCTGTTAGTATATATTCTCCTGCATCCAATCCATCATCAATATTTATAATTCCATTTATTAAATCATAAGGTTTACCGTTAATTGTTATTGTAACTTCTGTATTATTAGTTACTGCAATACTAAATGCTTTTTTAGCATATTGTGTGTTTATAGGAGTGATTATGATTTCTGGAGTTAATTTTTCTATTGAAATAATAGTTGAATTAAATGCCATTTTATCATTCATATAGATTGCAATTATACTATGATTTCCAGAAGTTATATTTTTAATTATATATGATGCAGTGTTGTTTTCTAATTTAAGAACATGTTCTTCACCATCAATAACGAGTGTGATGTTTCCATTAGCTTTTGTAGTGTTTACAGTTACACATACATCATTTCCAATTATTACTTCTCCTACATTGATTTTAACAGTAGGATTATTGTTAAATACTTCAAAGGAAGTTTGATTATTTGAATCTAAATATTTAATATTTTCACTTATAAAAGTTACAAATGCAGTATAATTATTTTCAGGTAATTTGCCGATTGTGATTTGTCCTTTTCCTTCATTATTAATAGTTACAGGATATTCAACACCATTCACATTTACTTTAACACTGCCATTTACATTTGGATTAACTGATACTGTAATAGTTATTGGTTTATTTATGTCTGTATCATTAACTGATATTGTTACTTGAGTTTTTATTGGATAATTGTCTTTTATTATGTTTCCACTACCATTGCCAATAAATATTGCCCCATCACCATATAAATCTTTAGTGATTAAAATGTTTTCATTTATAATAGCATCATTTGTTTCGATAAATGAAATAGCATAATGTCCTTCAGTAGTTAATGTGTTATTTACTATGTTGAATTGTGAAATCACACCATCCTGACAGTAACTAATAGCGTATATATGGTTATTTGCATTATAATCTCCAATATTATAAGTGGAAATTATATTATTTTGGATTATAATATCTCCTGTTTGCACTTCAATACCGGATACAAGTGCGGAGTTATAATTATTTCCTGCTAAACCTGTAACATTAATTTTATTGTTTTGTATTAATGTATTACATGGAGCTCCCATGTTTGATGGGAAGTAAATTGCAAGGTTTGGTCCGAAAGATTTAGTGTTAATTATATTATTATCTATTGTGAAATCAGAATTAACAGCTTGAATAGCATAAGCTGCTCCTGCGTTTGCTTTACCCCCTGTAGTGGATAAATTAAAAGTATTATTTGAAATTATTAAATTATTATCATTTAATACTTCAATTGCATATAAATAAACATCCTTATCTTTTGGAGTGAATGTGTCTATCATTGAAATATTATTTCCATCAATTAAACCACTGGAACTTGCAATATATAATGCCTGATAGGTTGGGGTGGTTCTGTCTAATCGATTTGTTTTAACATTTAAATTGTTTTTTGTGAATATTAAATTTTCTGCTCCGTTTATTCTAACACCATTAACTGCACTTAATCCCATCACATAATATTCATGTTCATATACATCTGCAAGGAAAGCTGGAATAATATCTGTGATGTTATTGTTACTTATAATAATTCCAGTAATAGGATCTTCATCATCAAATATACTAACACCAGAATTAACACAAATTGCATTAGTTACATCATCAACAGCATAATCATCTACAGTGCTTTCGAAATAAATAGTATTATTTAATATTTTTGCACCATCTGCACCAGCATAGATGTTAATTGCGTTTGCATAGTAATTTACAATATATGTAATGTTCATATTTGAAATTAATGCATTTTTACCTGCAACATCTATTAAATTACCTAAATCTCCTGCGATTAAAGTCATATTATTTAAACACACATTATCTGCAGAAATGATAAATGCCATATTATTTAGAACTGCATTATCTCCGGTTATTGTTAATTGTTTATCAACAGTAATATAATTTACAAGATTACTGAATTCACCATTAAATATTAATTCATCGAACAGTACAGTATCATGTAATATTCCATTTTCATCAAAGTATTTGAAGAATGTTTTATTGGTAATAATATTTCCTAAGGTTTTAAATGTTTTGAACTGACTGATGCTGTTATAATCCACTTCAATTGTATTTTCACCCTGAATAATATCACTAGCCAATATAGTGTAAGTTTTAGTTTGATTGGTTATAATTTCTTCAACAGCAATTTCTTTACCGTTGATTTTAATAGTTACACTACCATTTACATTAGTGAATGTAATGTTAAGCTGATTATCACTTCCATATAAACAATCTTCAATATCCATGATTATAATAGGTTTTTGCTGTGTGTTGTTTGCAATTATAACATCACTACAATTACCTGAATTAACTGATTCATCACCTTCTAAATCATGAGCATATAATCTGTTATTTGTTACATATAAGTAATCTGAGTCAATTACAGAAATAGTATATTTTCCTTCACTATATATTGTATTGTCTCGTATTTCAAATGAACGGTCACCATACATCCATTGAGCATAGCTTATTCCATAGATATATGCTTTATCATCATAAGTATTGACATTATAAGTATTTATTGTATTATTGTAGATTTTTGCATCACCGTTTTGAATTTCAATACCTGAAACTAATGCCCAAGTACCGATAGATGAAGCATGACCTGTAACATTAATAATATTATCTTCTATTAATAGCTTGGAAGTACCGCCTGCCATACTTGCAACATAAATACCTAAATTAGGACCATTTGACACACTATTAATTATGTTTCCTTTAATAATAACTTCTGATTCAACCCCTTGGAATGCATAAGCTGTTCCGGCAGCTTCTTTTCCACCTTTTGTAAACATGTTGAATTTATTATATGAGAAGGTTACATTAATATTGAATCCGAAATCTATTCCATATAAATAATTATCCATACCTTCCGGAGTCATTTCATCAATCATGGAAATCTCATTATGATCAATTAATGAATTAGAACAACCAATAATGTAAATTGATTGAATTGTTGGGAATTCAGCAGAATAATTATTAGTTGTTGAATTAATAAAGTTATTGGTGAATGTAAGATTATTACAGTTTTTAAGTCTTACAGGATTAACATTATTAGAACCCATCAGATAATAATCATCATCATAAGTATACACATAAACACATGGTAATTTTGTTATAATATTATTATTATCCATTAAAACATTTTGAGTCTCAACAGCTTGAATTGCAACTGACACTTCCTCATCTGAAGTTACATGACTTTCAAAGAATATTGTACTGTTTAAAATACAAGCATTACCATAATAAATATCAATAGCAACACCCATTTCATCACCAGTTGTATAGGAAATATTCAAATTGGTTAATTGAACATTATCAACTTCATGAACTGCAATTAAAGCTCCAAGGGAATCTTGAGCTATTAAATTTAATTTATCTAATTTAATATTAGAGTTCATAACCATTATTCTTGTATCATATAATGTTGCATTATCTCCTATGATTGAAACAGTAGCCATTATAAAGTTTTCATCAAGATTTTTAAATTCTCCTTTAAAAATCAACTCGTCAAACGGAACATCATCATTTAATTCTCCATTAGTGAAGAATTGATTGAAATTAGATTGAGTTACAGTATTATTTAACGGATAAAATGCAGTGGAATTACTGCTTCCGTCATATGTGACTTTAATTGTATTTTCACCTGCATTAATATAATTAGCTGGAATATTCACATTAGCAACACCATTATTCAAACTTACAGTTGCAATTACAACACCATTAATACTGACAGTTACATCCCTAGTCCCCTCAGGAACAGTGATTTTAACATTACCATCATAACCAGACCATATACGTCCAGTTTCAATGAAAATATTGGTTTCTTTTGTATTATTTTCAATAATTGTAGTTCCACTTGCATCTTTAATATATACAGTACTGTCTCCTTCACCTAGAGAAGAAACTAAATTATTATTAGCAATAACAGTATCTTCTGCTTTTAACAAGTATATAGCATATTTTCCTTCAGTTACAACAGAATTTCCACGAATATCATAATTATGATCATCATTTAATGCCTGAGCATAACTGATTCCAAAAAGATGCATTCCATCTTCATAATTACCAGTAACTGATTTTGTTACAATAGTATTATTATATACACGAGCAACATTATCCTGTAATTCAATACCGGAAACCAAACCCCAATCTTTAAATGTTGGAAGACCAGTTATGTTAATATTATTGTTTTGAACAAGGATTTCAGTATTCCCATAATAATTTTGTGAAAATATTCCTAATGCAGGTCCACGACAATAAGCATAAAGATCATTTCCATCAATTACCACATCTTCATACGGCCCTGTTAACTGAATTGGATAAGATGTTCCAGCATCTTCACAACCACCATCTGTTTCAACAGAGATAAAATTATTTTTCACCAATACATGATTAGAATAATAAATATCCAAGACATTTAAATAATTAGTTTCACCAACATTAGTGATAAAATCACTTTCATTAAAAATATTATCACAAATATTAATATTTTCACATGATTCAAACATCACACAATCAAATGTTGGAAACTCACCGTTACGATCAATTACATTAGCAATAAAAGTGTTTTGAGTTAAATTAATATCACTAGATTCTTTAATTCCAGTATTTAACACCAAATCAGTGTCAAGACCAGGATTTCCTTTAGTATAGTCAACATTTAAAATTGGTAAATTAGCTATAACTGTATTGTTTTTGATTAATCCACGATGAGAATCTGTGATTTTAATTGCATATTCATAATAGTCAGATAAACTTGTACCTGTGAAGTTAATAATTGAGTTCAGTAATTTGAAATCATTTGCATTTTCCAACAAGATTGCATAAACATCATTATCATCATCAGGCAAATATTCAACATTTAAGTTTTCAAGAACATTATTATCTCCTGTTGCATAAATTAATGCTCCTTGTTGGTAAAATGAATTGTAATGAGTTGTTGACATGGTTAATCCGTTGATTTCAACATTTCCATTTAATACTATCCCCATGTCAATAAAATTTGCCTGACTTGCATTAATTATACATCCTTCATTAAAATTCACATATATTCCAGGAGCGTTGAATTCTCCTATGAATTTATAATTTCCACTTTGAAGTGGTTGACCAAATTGGGATATGTTTTCAGGAGTTATAATTATTTCATTTTCTTTAAGCATATTGTTATTTGTATTGCTTATTATAATGTTTTCATTTATTTGACTTGTATCATTATTATCCACATCAATATTTGAAGATAAAACGATATTTTCATCATTATCAGTAATGCTTAAATCATCAGTTGTTTGATTATCTGATGCATTTACTGATCCTATAGTTATTATTGTCAGTATTATTAGAATTACTAACGTAAGTTTTTTTATTTTCAAAATTAAGTCTCCTTAATAATATTTAAAAATTATATTAAAATTAAATTAAAATTAATACAAATAAAATTTATCTAATTTAATTATATTTAAAATTTGCCAAAAAAAATAATAAAAAAAAAGTTAAAGAGAACACCAAAAAAAATCCCTTTATTTAATTTTAATTTTCACAGTTTTACTAAGTGAATTATAAACAGAACCACCATTAAAACTAATAACTCCTTTAAACTTACCTTTTTTCTTAAATTTAGTTAATTTAAAAGTGGCTTTACCTTTACTATTAATCTTAGCAGTGAAAGTTTTATTTTTAATTTTCATAACCACAGCCATACCAGATTTAAGATAAATCTTACCATCTTTTGAGGAGCATTTACTAGTTTTTAAAGTAATAAAATATTTTTTAGTCTTAGTTTTAGCTTTAAATTTCTTTGATTTGGCAATTATGGAAATTGGTTTTTTATTAACTCTAATAGTAAAAAATACTGAAGTAGAATTATATATTTCACTTCCACCATAATATAAACTGGACTGATAAATATTAGATGATTGAGAATTTAATTCAAATATAACAATTCCATCATTATCAGTGGTTAAATTAATCATGTTATTACCATAACTAAATCTAACAATAGTATTATTTATTGGATTGCCATTAGAATCCAATAACTGGACTTTTAATACTCCTCCCCTTTCACCAGCACTATAATCAACAGTATACATGTTTAATTGAGTGTTATTGTTAATATTGAAATGAGTATTTATAATAGATATACTTGCATTACTTACTTTAACAGTAGTATTAGTGGAAGATAAATTATCATTACCATTGAAATAAATATTAACCACTTGTCCGGGAGCTGATTGAATTGTAAAAGAACCATCATTTCCAGTAGATACATTATTAACTGTATTATCGATGATATATGTAATCATTGCATTTGAAATTGGATTTGATTTAATATCTTTTAAATATCCAGTTATCTTATAATCTTTTGAAATTGAAATATTTGAAATTATAGTAGATAACGGTCCAACAGTAAATGATTTGGACACAGATCTTGATAAATATTTATTATCTCCAATATAATTAATTATAGCTTCTTTTATTCCAGAAGTTAATCCTGCAAGAGTAATTTTAGCAAAACCATCAATAATTTTACTTGAATTGGATATTCCGTCAACTGTAACCTGAACAATTCCTGAAGCATCATTATTCAAATGAACATTAAATATTGCAACTTCATCTGCACTAATATCTTTTGAAGTTACATTAAACATTGGTAAATATTTTGAAACTAAAAATTCAGATGTTTTAGTGATTGATGAGAATCTTGAATCTCCAGAATACTTAACAGATAATGTATAATTGTTAGCAGTTAAATTATCAAATGTTTTAATGATTTTACCATCAGTTATTGTTCCAATATATGTATCACCATTCACAGTTATTTCAACAATACCTGTTGAATTTTCATTGAAAGTGATTGTAATTGTTTCTGTTTGATTTATATGAATATTTTCACATTCTATTGATAAATTAACATCTTTTAAAGGAGATTGTTTTAAAGCATAAACTTTATCAAGACTATTAATGTATATTACTCCATTTTTATCCATTATCGGAGTTCCAGTAATATTTGAATCTAAAATAGATTTCCATAATATATTACCCGCACTATTCAATGCATAAAATGAATTGTAAGAAGCAAAATAAACTTCCCCCTCATTACCAATAAGAATACCTGAAGTTACAGTTAGATTTGTGAATTTAGATTCCTTACCATCAATTAAATCATATTTATATAATGTTCCATTTTTACTAACTGCATAAACTCCATGTTCTGAATCCAAGAATAACTGATTTCCAACATCTCCAGTTACTTTACTAGACCATACATTAGCACCGGATAAATCCATTGCAACAATAGAATCATCTATAATTGAATAAATAATATTTCCTTCACCAACAACACTAAATGATTTGATATTGCCTGATTTTGAATTAACAAGTATTTTAGATGAAATATCCACTATTTTAATTGAATCTGCACATGGAACAACCACATATTCATCGTTTATAATTGTTGGAGCAGCAACAGGAGATGATCCTAATGGAATAACTATTGGATTTCCACCATTTTCCCATAATTTATATGGAACAATGATTAAATTAGGATTATTAGCATCACCCTGACCGGAAATATAAATATTCGCATCAAAATCAACTACACCAGGATAATAACTTGATCCCTGATAAATATTAGCATGACCATAAACCTGACCAGTAGTTTGATTTATAAAGTATAATGTATCATCTGCTCTTGGTAGGATAATTACATCACGATAAATTGTTATTCCTGCAAAATAATCTCCCGCACCATTGGATTTATAATTCCATCTTAAATTACCTTCACTGTCAAATGAATATAATGTATCATTAGCAATTACATATAAATTACCTTCACTATCAATAGCAAGATTACCTGAAATATTATTTAATTCATTAATCCATTTTATCTCACCATTTACAGAACTGTCATATGATGATTTTCCATCATGTTTAATATTTCCACCAGGATTTCCCCATTGCGGATCATTCCATTGAGATACTGTGAAGTTAATTGATTTTGTAATGCTTTCATAGTTATCACCATTATATTCAGCGAAAACTGTATAAGTAGCATTTGTCAAATCAGAGTAAGTTATTTTAACTAATCCTGTTATTGGAACATTTTTAATTTCTGTTTTAACACCTGTTAATGTAATTGTTCCTCCACAACGTGCAGGAAGTTTTATTTCAATTATTACATCTTTTCCCACTTTAACATCATTTGAAGTTATGTTGAAATCAATTTTTGCCTTGGCAATGTTGAATTCATGAATAACACTTGATGCATTATAATTATTATCCCCAGTGTAGGTTATATTCATTATTTTTTGACCTGCATTAAGATTAGGAATAGTTATAGTGGCTTTACCATTATTTATTTTTGATGAAAATGATTTACCATCAACAGTAACAGTAATATTGCCTGTTGCATCATCATTTATATTTACATTAACTATTGCATCGTTTCCATATGTAATATTTGAAACATTAACTGTAAAGGAGGATTTTAATTTATCGACTTCAAAGTAAAATTCATTTTCACTTTTAAGATAATTAACATCTCCGCTATACATTGCTTTAATCAAATAATTTCCACGTGAAATATTCGGGAGAATGTATGTTTCACCTACATTAATTGTTCCGTTATACTGATTATTCACATATATATCAATACTGCCTGTTGCATCATTTGAAAGGGTAAATGATAAAACTGCATTTTTATTCAATATTTCATATGTGACATTAATATTTGATGGAGCTTTATTTACACTGAATTCAGTGGTATTTACAACTGAATTATAAAATTCATCTCCTGTGTAATTTGCTTTTATTGTGAAATTACCAACTGGAAGATTTGGAATTGTAAATATTGTTTTTGATGAATTTATTGTTTTTGTTTGAGTAATATTATTAATTTTAATTGTAATTTCCCCATTCACATTGGAAGGTAAGGTTATTTCTATTTGAGCAGATTGACCATAAGTAATATTTTCCGCATTAATTATCATTGCCGGAGTTGATTTTATATATTGGAAGTTTATTGTTGTGTTTACTCCGTTGAATGACCCTGTTAGTGAACCGGTTTTATCTGTTAATGTGAAATAGGTTGTAGCTATTCCTTTTTCTAATGTTATTTTATTATCATCACATGTTCCGTTGATTGGACTTAGATTTAAATCGAAATTTGGTAAATAATATGAATCATATGGAGTTATATTTCCTTCATTATCTATTTGTGTAAATGAGAATTGAAGTTGAATTTTTTGGTTTAATTCTATTTCATTGCTTATAGCACTGACATTTAATATTAACCAGTATGATGCTGGGTCCCATCCATTTGGAAGTGTGTTTGATTTAGGAAATACTTTTAATGGAGGTTTTGTTAGATTGTCTGGTGTATTTCCCCACCAGTTGTTATTTGCAATTAATTTTCTTAGATGATTTTCTCCTCCGTTGATAATTACATTATTATCATTTTCATATTTGTTGTTAATTAGAATTGAATCTTTAATTAGTAGTGATCCTGAAGCTATGTAAATAACTGAAGAATATCTACCCAGGTCAGTGTTATTTATAAATTTACATGATTGAACAACTAAAGAAGCACTGTCTTCCATATAAATCGCTGATGTTCTACTATTTGAAACAGTAACAGTATTATCTATGAAATTACAGTTTGTAATTGTTCCTGATCCTTTTTTAATATCAATACATCCGTTTGAAATAGTGTTTTTTATAAATGTTAAGTTTTCAGCTTCTAATTTTATGGTTTTTGAAGAATATCTTATTAAAGATTTACTTAAGGAATATGTTACAGTATTGTTGATAAATATTGATGATTTGAGTGTAATGGAGTCACACCATATAAATGAACCGTCATTGTTATTTGTGCATAGGATATTTTCTCCGTAGAGAATACCTTTAGATTCAATGTGTGTTTTATATGTATTGTTATCAAAGGTACATCCTTCAAGTGTTAAAAATCCTGTGTTTGATTGGGATATTAATCTGGGTTTTGTACTTGATCCGTGTTTTGAGTTTTTGAATGTGAGGTTTATGAATTTTACATCTCCATCGGTAATATTGAATGCATTACCTTCAACTGTGATTGTTGCACTGTTTTCTGCGATTATTGTTAAATTGTAGTTAATGTGCAGATTTGTTTCTGTGTATGTTCCGCCAAGTATTATGATACCATCATGGTTTTTTGCTAGTTCTATGGATTTGTTTAGTGTTTTTACTGGATTGTTTCTTGTTGTTCCTTCATTGTTGTCGTTACCGTATTTTTGTGATACGTAAATATATGTTTTTGCAATACCTGCAAAAACCTTATTACTTTTACTATTTGATATATATGGAACAACATAAACATAGGCACTTTGACCATTTTCAAAATTAAGAGTAAAATCTAATGTGGAAACAGTCTTATTATAAACATCATTAACATAAACATCATAACTGGATTTTGATAAAATATCATTATCATAAGATTTAGGATTTTTTAAACTAGCATCAATATGGAAATTAACCACACCATCAACCGGGTCTTCTGCAATTAATTTAAGTTTCTCAAAAACAATAGAATTATTATAATAATAATTATCTCTAATGTCAGCAATTGAACCTGTTGCTAACCTGACATCCAACACATCACCAATACGAGTATGATTGATAAATCTGTTTCCAATAATTCTAACATCAGGTGAACCGTAACTAAGACCTCCTGAAATTGCACAAACTGCAGTACCTATAGAAGCACTATTTTTAATAAATGTATTATTATACAGTTCAAGACCACCTTCATCCATTAAGGATATTGCTCCTCCACGACCAGTACCACTTGTGGATAATTCATCTAATCCCCAACATAGGTTTTCATTATTCATAAATAAACTATCTTCAACATGTATATATGGAGCATGTAGATATTTACAAGCACCTATAGCACCACCACCATTATTAGTAGTACAATTATTACCTATAAACCTAGAGTTGTAAATCTGTAAATAACT
>SUTL01000044.1 GCA_015062925.1 Methanobrevibacter thaueri | reverse complement strand
TTTGGATGCCTTATGGTTTTCAAATAAGAAAACATACAATGGAAATTATTAAAAAATTACTGGATAAAGATCATGAAGAGGTTTTATTCCCAATGCTTGTTCCTGAAAGTGAACTTGCAAAAGAAGGAATACATGTTAAAGGTTTTGAAGATGAGGTTTACTGGGTTACTAAAGGTGGTCAGAGAGATTTAAATGAACAATTAGCTCTTAGACCTACCAGTGAAACTGCAATTTATCCAATGTATGCTTTATGGATTAGATCACATATTGATCTTCCAATTAAATATTATCAGATTGTTAATACTTTCAGATATGAGACAAAACACACTAGACCTTTAATTCGTGTGCGTGAAATCACCACATTTAAAGAAGCACATACTGCACATGCAACTAAAGAAGAATCTGATGAGCAAATACAGGATTTTATTGAAATATATAAAGAATTCTTTAATGATTTAGGTCTTGCTTATTTGATTTCAAAAAGACCTGAATGGGATAAGTTCCCTGGTGCAGATTACACTATGGCTTTTGATGTTATTATGCCAAATGGTAAAACCTTACAAATTGGTACAATTCATAATTTAGGTCAAACATTCGCAAAAACATTTGACATTACATTTGAAGATAAAGATGGAGAGCATAAACTTGTTTATCAAACCTGCGCAGGATTATCTGATAGAGTAATAGCTTCTATTATTGGAATGCATGGGGAGGAAAAAGGACTCAGATTACCACCTAAAGTTTCACCAAAACAAGTAACAATTATTCCAATATTGTTTAAAAAAGGAAAAGAAGAAGTTTTAGCAAAATGTGATGAGATTAAATCACAACTTGAATCTAAAGGATTGAGAGTTAATATTGATGACAGAGATATTCGTCCAGGTAAGAAATTCTTTGATTGGGAATTGAAAGGAACTCCAGTTAAACTTGAACTTGGACCAAGGGATTTGGAGAATAATATTACAATAGCTATGAGAAGAGATGAAGGTGAGAAAATAGAACTCAGTTTAGATGATTCTTTAGCAGATAATGTTGTGGATTTATTGAATAAAACTACTGAAAACTTATCTTCTGCTTCATGGGATTTCCAATCTGAACATGTTAAATTCACTGAAAACATTGATGAAATATCTGACCTTGTTGAATCCGGCAATGTTGTTAAGTTCAGATGGTGTGGTGATGAGGAAATTGGTAAAAAGATTGAAGAGAAAACAGGTTATGATATTCTAGGTATTCAGGAAGAGATTAGTGAAGGTAAATGTATTGCAAGTGATAATGATGCTAAATACATGGCTTTAATTGCTAAAACTTACTAGTGATAATTATGGATAATGTTTATGCTATAATACCTGTTAGTAAATTTAAAAATGCTAAAACAAGATTATCTCCTTTTCTCAGTGAAGATGAAAGAGAACAACTTTTAAAAGTGATGTTGAAGGATGTGACTGATACTTTAAAAAAGTATGTTGATAAAATATTCATTATTAGTCGTGATGAGGATGTTTTAAGTTATGCTCAGAGTTTAGATTTGGATACTATTTTAGAGGATGAAAATTCTAATTTAAATAAAGCATTAACTCAGGCGATGAAATTTGTTAAAGGTAAAGTTAGAAAAGTTTTAATTGTTCCAAGTGATGTTCCTTTAATTGGAAAAACTAATGTGGGAATGTTGATTGATGCTAGTAGGAATCTTGATTTTATTATTGTTCCTTCAAAGGGCGGTGGGACAAATATGATTCTTACAAAACCAATGGCAATTCACACTAAGTTTGAAGGATTCAGTTATAATGAGCATTTAAAAGTTGCTGAGAGGAAGAAATTAAATCCCCAAGTTCATGATTCATTTTTTATGGCGTTGGATGTTAATACTGCTGAAGATTTAGGTGAAATTATGATTCATGGAGATAAAACACATACTAAACAATATTTAAAGGAATTGAAAGTTAATGTTGAATCATTCAGAGGCAGTGAACGTTTAAAAGTCACAAGAGAGTAGGATAATTATGATTGTGATGAGTATTGCTGGTGTTGATCCATCAGCAGGAGCAGGAGTTTTTGCTGATTTAAAAACATTTCAGGCGATTGGAATTTATGGAACTGGAATTGTCACTGCATTAACCAGTCAAAATCCTTATAAATTCTTTTCAACATTCCCTGTTAGTGAATCTTTTATTGAAGAGGAAATTGATTCTGTTATGGATGCTTATGATGTTGAGTTTATTAAAACTGGAATGTTATATTCACCGGAGATTATTAAATTAGTTGCTCGTAAAGTTAAGGAATATGATTTGAAGGCAGTAGTGGATCCTGTTATGGTTACTACTTCTGGTGGGGATTTAACTAAGCAGGATTTAGCTGATGCTTTTAATAAGTATTTACTTCCACAGGCGATTTTAACAACCCCTAATATTTCTGAGGCTGAAAAGTTAACTGATTTGAAAATTAATTCTGAAGATGATGCAGTTAGGGCTTCTGGTGAAATTAAATGTGATTGTTTGATTACTGGTGGTCATTTGGATGGGGTAAACACTATTAATATTGGAGGTGATGTTTCAGTGGTTAAGCAGGAGTTACTTGATAGTGATAATTTACATGGTACTGGCTGTAATTTATCTGCTGCGATTACTGCTTATCTTGCAAAGAATTATGTTTTGTCAGAAGCTATTTTAAATGCTCTTGATTATGTTTATGAGGGTATAAAAAATGGTGATTATGGAACTTTAATTGCTAAATTATGATAAAGTAATATTGGGAGGGTAATGGTTGTATGTTTTTTTTAATCTCCCATGTCTAATTTTTCCACTATTGATTCCTGTAATTTTATGAATTCTTGTGATTCTCTTTTTCTTGGTCTTTCGATGTTTACTTTGATGACTTCTGCGATTCTTCCGGGGTTTTTATCAAGGATTACTATTTTATCTGCAAGGTATATTGCTTCGTCGACATCGTGGGTTACAAATACTATTGTGTTGTTGAATCTTTTCCAAACACCAATCAGTTGTTCCTGAAGCTTATGCCTATTTTGCATATCCAATGCAGAAAACGGTTCATCCATCAACAAGATAGGCGAATGATTAAGCAAGGATCTGATTATTGCAACCCTTTGTTTCATACCTCCCGAAAGTTCATGAGGATAGCTATCTTTAAAGTCAATTAAACCAACACTTGTTAAATACCTCTCAGCAGCAGCAATATTTTCCTCCTTAGAATTTTTATTTGTCATCTCCAAACCAAAAGTAACATTTTGAAGAACAGTTAACCATGGAAACAAAGAATATTGCTGAAAAATCACAGCCCTATCACCAGATGGTTTTTTAACCAACTCCCCATTCGCAATAATCTCACCAGAAGAAGGATGATCAAGACCTGCAATTAATCTTAAAAGAGTTGTTTTACCACAACCAGAAGGACCTAAAAGACAAATCAATTCACCATCATCAATAGATAAATTAATATCCTCAAGAACAGATAATTCACTAGTTTTTTTACTCTCAAAAGATTTATTAATATTTTTAATTTCAATTGACACACAAATCACCTACCAGAATATCCTTTCTTGAGCCTTGGTAAAAACAAAATCAAAAACAATACCAATTAAACCAATATCCAACATACCAACAACAGTTGTACCCGGATCAAATAAACTTGTAGCAACAAGAATCATATAACCCAATCCACTACTTGAACCCACCATTTCAGCAGAAATAGTACACATCAAAGCAATACCAATACCCACCTTAATTCCTGAAACAATATAAGGAACCGCAGACGGCAAAATAACTCTTTTCAAAACATTCCAATCATTAGCCCCTAATGTCTGAGCAGATTCAATTAACACCTTATCAGTTCTTTTAACCCCATCAATTGTATAAACAAGAATCGGGAACACACAACCCATAAAAATTATAAATACCGCAGGGAAAAATCCAATACCAAACCATAATATTGAAAATGGAATCCATGCAACAGGAGGTATTGGTCTTAAAATACTAACAATTAAAGTTGCAATATCCTCCAATGTTTTATACCAACCAAGTAAAATACCTAAAGGAACAGCTACAACAGAAGCTAAGATTAAACCACCAAACACCTTATATAATGTATCCAAAGTATTTGAAAGAAGTTTACCGTTTAAAATTAATTCCCAAGCAGATTGACAAACTGTGATTGGTCCAGGCAATATGTAAGGATTTACAATACCTAATCCTTCTGTAATTAAATACCATATAATAATCAAAATTATTGGTAAAATCAATGGAATAAATTTATTTCTATAATTTTCAAACATTAAATCACTTTATATTAAAACTTTTTATTATATAGTAAAATATTACAAATTTATAATATAAAAACTTTTAAAAAAAAAGATAAATTAAAGCAAAATACAAAAATTAAACATCCCTCATTTTAATTATAAATCTAAGGAAAATAATTATACTAAAAAAAAAGATTTATGAAGTATCAGCTACTTCAATAGCTTCTACTTCAATACTATCATTATTTAAAACAGATTTTGTACTCATCACACCAAACAACATTGTTGATAAATTATGTATTATTGATGATGTTGATGGTGGAATAACTCCCATCACACCTAAAACCAACAGTGAACCGTTAACCGCAACGATATTCTTATAGTTAGTGTTGATTTTATCAAGCATTCCCACACTTAATTTTCTTAAGGTTATAAGGTCATATAAATCATCTGACAAAAGAGATATGTCTGCTACTTCCCGTGCAATATCTGATGAGTGTTTCATGGAAACTGAAACATCTGCAATTGCAAGAGCTGGAGAGTCATTTATACCATCACCAACCATTATCACGGTTTTACCTTCTGTTTTTAGTTGTTCAACAATTCTGGATTTGTCTTCTGGAAGTACTTGTGATTGGTATTGTGTGATTCCAAGTGCTTCTGCACTTGCTTTAGCACCGCTTTCACTGTCTCCTGTAAGCATTATAATATTTTCCACACCTAAGTTTTTAAGTTCATTAATAACTTGTTTGGCTTCTGGTCTTACAGGGTCATCTATACAGATTATTCCTTCCAGTTTTCCATCAATAGCAAGGTATACTACTGAATGTTTTGCTGCTTTTTGTATGATTTTTTTCTCTTGAGTTTTTGTTACTTTTACTTTTTCATCGTCGAATAAGAAGTGTTTTGATCCTATTACTGCACGTTTTCCACCGTATTCTGTTACAATACCATGTGCAACAATATACTCTACTTCACTATGGTCTTCTTCATGTTTTAAACCTTCTTCTTCAGCCTGTTTTACTATTGCTGTTGCAATACTGTGTGCGAAGTGTTCTTCGATGCATGCGGCTATTCTTAATATTTCATCACGTTCGTATCGTTTTGACATTGGAATAACTTCAACAACTTTTGGTGTTGCATTTGTTAATGTTCCAGTTTTATCGAATACGATTGTATCTGCATTTGCATATGCTTCGAGGAATTTACCTCCTTTTACCATCATCCTGTTATCTGATGCTTCACGCATTGCTGATATTATTGATAGTGGAGTTGTTAATTTTATGGCACATGAAAAATCAACCATGAGTACTGACAGTGCTTTTGAAGGGTTTCTGGTTATTAAGTATGTCAGGGCTGTTGCAAGAAAACTGTATGGGACAATTGAATCTGCTAGTTTTTCTGCTTTGCTTTGGGTTTGTGCTTTTAAGTCTTCTGAGTTTTCTATTAAATCTATTATTTTGTTTAATCTTGTTTCTTTATTCATGGAGTAAACTTCAACTATTATATTTCCTTCTTCCATTACAGTTCCGGCATGAACTGTTTTTCCGATGGTTTTGTGAACTGCTAGAGGTTCACCTGTCATTGAAGCTTCGTTAACCATTCCTTCGCCATCTATTACTTTTCCATCTACTGGAATTATATCTCCCATGTGAACTTTGATTTTATCTTTCTTTTTAATGTCCATGGCGGAAACTTGTTTTTCTTCACCATTTTCATCTATTATCCATACTGTATCAATGTTTAATGCTAAACTATCTTTTAGTGTGCTTTTTGCTTTTTGTACTGTGTAATCTTCTAAAGCATCAGATATTGACAATAAAAACATCATTGAGCTTGCTGGTTTGAATTGTTTTTGCAGTAATGCTCCTGTAACTGCAGCTCCATCTAGTAAAGCTACATCTATACGAAAGCTTGTTAAACTATCTAATCCTCCCCATATATATTTTAAAGCTCTATATATTGTTAATGCATTTTTTATTGGCATTGGTAAGAACCATCTTCCAAGTAGTCTTCGTACAATCATTTTTGATAATTTTAGGTAAAAATCATCTGTGATTTCTTTTGAGATTTGGGTTTGTGTTGGTTCTGCTTCAGTTAAATCATCTTGTGTGATTTTGTTTAGTATGGTGAGTATTTTTTCTTTGTTTTTATTGTTTTGGTCGTAGTATATTGTGATGCTTCCGTTTTTGTGAGATGTGTATACTTCATAGATAAAATCTTGGTTTAAAAGTAATGAGGCGAGACCATAACCTTCTTTTTTTGTGAAGGCCCATTGGCCGGCACGGATTCTCAGGCGAGATTCCGTATCATGCATTACTTGGTATTTCATTTTTATCACTTAAATGATAATTTTGTGGTTATTCTTTTGATTCTACGTATATTTCTTTTTTGGTTTCTGCATTTGCATCTACTATGATGTCTTCTGCGTTTTCTTTCATGTCTTGGAATGCTTCTTCTGCGTCTTTTTTAGCTGACATTACTGTTGCCATTCCTTTTGTTGCTGTGTCTTTGAATGTTTTTGATTCGATTACTTTTTTTCCAACGATTGCTGTTGCTATTCCTGCTGCAAAAATTAGTGCATGTTTGTGTTCCATGCATTTTCCTATAATTTCTTTATGATCCATTTTAATTTCCATCCTTTTTTTGGTTACCTAAAAATTTTATATTTTTATTTGGGTTAAACAATGAGAGGGACATTTAACGATACAGTTTAAGCATTGTTTGCATCTTCTATTGTTTAATGTCCAGGTTTTCTTGTGTCTTGAAACTATTATTGCATTGGTTGGACATATTATTTCACATCTCCCGCATAATGAACATTGGCTTATATTGTTTCCAATACGCCATTTTGATTTGTGTGATGAGTTTATTAATTTTGAAAATACAAATTTTGCTATTTGTAGTTCTGTTGTTGAATGTCTTTTATGATGTCTCAAAATACAATCCCCATATTTTTTAGGTATAACTAAATTTATTGTTAATAATATTTAAATATTTTGGAATACCTAAATTTTAATAGATAAACATAAATACACAAAAAACAAATAAAAACCATACAACGGTGTGAAAATGAACATATACAAAAACTTCTTCTCAAAAATAGGATTCAATTACCTAATACTAGGCGTACTCGCAATAATATTCCAAATAATCATACTAAACATCCTAAACCTAACCCACCCAGAATACCTAACCAACATCAACATCACAAGCATCATAACCTCAATATGCAACTACATCCTACCATTCCCAATATTCTACTGGCTAATGAAAAAAATAAAAACAGAAAAAATCAAAAAAACAAAAATAACCAAAAAAACATTCATCATATACATCGCAATAACACTCACATTAATGTGGATAGGAAACATGGCAGGAATCATAATAACAACCATCCTAAGCAACACCCTACAAAGCCAAATAGCAAACCCCGTCCAACAACTAATAAACAGTGCAGACATCTGGTTCAACATAATAATAATAAGTATAATGGCTCCAATATTTGAAGAAATACTATTCAGAAAAATACTAATAGACAGAACAATAAAATACGGAGCAAAAGTATCCATAATACTCTCCGCAACAATATTCGCACTATTCCATGGAAATCTAAACCAATTCTTCTACGCACTACTCATGGGAGGATTCTTTGCATACATATACATAAAAACAGGAAAAATAACCTACACAATAACATTACACCTAATAGTAAACATAATGGGATCAGTAGTAAGTCTAATAGTTGCAAACTCCATAAACAACCTACAAACAGCAATCACCACCCCAGACATAATAATAATACTAACATACATAATAATACTAGCAATATCATTTACAATAGGAATAATATATCTTTTAAAATACAAACAAGCAAAATTCAACGGAGAAAAAACACAAATTCCACTTAAAAAACCATACAAATCAATGTTTATAAACTATGGAATGATATGTTTCATTGCATTCTATATTTTTGAAATACTATATCAAATCCTAGGATAACAAAAAAAAATTAATTAAAAAAAGAAAGATTAAGATTTATCTTCTCTTTCCTCCTCAATAGCTTCAACAACACTATTTAAAATCTGAAGAGATTTAGAAAAAGCAGGCATACCAGAAGTTAACAAAACAACCCTCAAAGCATCAACAATTTCCTCTTTTGTAATCCCCAACACTTCAATTGCACTTCTCATTTGTTTTTTAGTAGCCCTTGGATCAGCACGAGATGCAGTAATTCCAATAGCAATTAATTTTTGAGTTTTATAATCAAGAACCTTACCCTCCCATACAACCTTATTCAAATCAGTAACCAAATCATACAAATCCGGATACTCTTCTTCCAACTCCCTAATACCTTTACCATAATATACTTCACCTTTCATATAATAACCTCAATTATCTTAATTAATATTATTTTACTTTTTTAAATTATATATAAATAGCTATTTTATTATATTTAAAAAAAACATCAACATTAACATCAATTCTTAAAAAAATTTGTATACCTACAAAAAGTAATGCGGAGAAAAATCGCATACTTACTATTTTGTCATAATCTATCTAATCAAAAATTTCAATTTTGAGTAAGTATATTTTTAAAATTTTATTTACAAATGGTAACTACAAGAATAATTGTATAGTTACCCAATTCTCAAAGAAATAAAAATTAGTATTCTTTTAATGAGAAACATTTAACAAATACTTTTCCAATCAAAAAACCTGAAATCATCACAAAATTTACATACCCAATTGAATTATTAAAAAATAAGAATGGAATCTAATTCAATTCCAACAGTGATATTTCCTCAAATTTTTCAAAAAAATTATCTAATGACACGACATGATCTAAATTAAACTGTTTAGCGATAACAACACTAGAACAATCAATATAACTTGCTTTATAAGTATTAACATTATATTTTTTAAAGATTGAAAATACTCGATCATTAGATCTTTCAATGTCTTGTTCGTTAAGTATTGTAAAATTATCCACTAAGAAGTAATATGCTTTTTTTGTTATTTCTATATTTTTGGTTTTCTTCATTATGACCGTTATTACTTCCTGCAAGACCCCATTACTAATAAAACATTCATTTTCCAAAAGGATATTTTTATTTTTTTGGACTATTTCACGATTGGTGTCGTTTCTTTTGAATATTGGAATAATGAATGAAGTGTCAATGAATAGTTTAGCCATCGTAAACCAACTCATCTACATTCCAGTCTTCACCATCGTCATCTATCATTCCAAAAACATCATCCAGTGTTACTTTTTGCCTAGGTGTTAAAATGATTTCATTATCCTTTATATCCCATTCAAATATTGTGTTTTCATCTATAGGGAATTGTTTAAATTCTTCTCTTATTATTTTAGGCAAGTGCAACTCATCATTACCGTATAATTTACTGCTTGCTAAACTCATAAAAAATCACATCAATTAAGATTAATCTGATTATTAATATATATTCTGAATAATATAAATTTATCGGAAAAAATAAATTTCAAAAGTTCTTAAACTCACAAAAAATAATTTATGAAAATAATCTTAGATTAATTAATAATAATATTTTTGAAGTGTGACTTTGTGTGAAAACACAACCATGTTTTGTTGAATGTAGATCATCTACACTAAAATCCATATTAACAGCATTTCAAGTAGTAAACATTGTTGTTGGAAACATTGTAGCAGTAATTTATTAAATTATCCTATTTTAGCATTACCAATTTATATTTATTCATTGAAAATTAAATAATCTTCATGTATACTATAGCTATTTTTGACGTTAATTTCAAAACCAACAAAGAAAAGATTGAAAACATTTTAAGACATTTTGGATTTAGAAAAATTCAAATCAACACATACATTGGAAAAATAAGTAATGTTGATTTAGCTATCTTTAAAAAAGAAATGGAACTAACAATTCGTGAAAAAGACAGCCTAATAATTTTGCCAATTTGTGATAAATGTTATTCCAAAAAAGAGACTTTCGGACGTGAAATAAACTTTAGTGAAAATTTGTACAGGGTGTTTTAACATGAATATTTTAATTGAAGGATTTAACAAATCAATTCACAAAAAAGATAACCAAATCGTCATAAAAGAAAAGGATATTGTTTTAGATTCCATTAAAGCAAACCAAATATCTAGCTTAGTGATAATCGGAAAAGGATATATAACATTTGATGCCCTAACATTAATCGCAAAAAATAATATTAAACTGATTTCATTCGACTATACCGGAAAATTAAATTATTTAATAGAATCACCAGATTGGAGAAATGTGAAAATTAAAAAACAGCAATATTTACTAAGTGAAAATAAAAAAGGCATAAACATATCTCGTGAAATAATAAAATCAAAAATGATAAATCAAAAAGCAACACTAACAACATTCAACAAACGCCGTAAAATTAGAGAAATAGATGAAATAAAAAACAATATTGCTCTACAGATTAATGAATTAAATTCAATTAAACTAACAAATAATCATGAAAAAGTAAAAATGCAAATAATGGGGTGTGAAGGAAAAGCATCAGCTTATTATTGGAGCGGGATAAAATTATTAATCCCTAAAGACATAGGATTTGAAAAGAGAACCAAAAAACCCACAGATTTATTAAATTCAATGTTAAACTATGGATATGCAATTTTAGCAAGTGAAATAACTAAATCCATATTGATAAATGGGTTAGATCCATATTGTGGATTCTTACATTTTGACATGGACCAAAGAACAAGTTTAACATATGATTTAATAGAAGATTTTAGACAACAAATCGTTGACAAAACTGTGCTAAATCTTATCAATCGAAGACAAGTTACAAATGATGATTTGGATAAAAGAAACAATTCTATAAAATTAAAAAAGAGAAAACTGATTATTTCAAAAATTCAAGATAAATTACACTCAACAATAAAATATGATGGTGAAGAATTAACCTACATCGAAATAATTAATAAACAATCTTCAAATTTAGTAAAAAGTATTTTAAATGATGAAAAATTTGAAGGATTTAATTTGCATTGGTGAGGACAACATTGAGATTTTTAGCTTGTAAAAAGTTGTCCTAAAAAAATTGTTTAACAACATAGTTTACTGAAGTTGTTTGGTAAGTTTTTGAGGACAACTACAAAATTTTTAAGGATGAAAATCATGACCAGAAAATAATTTTTAAAGAAGAAAAATAAATATGTTAAATAACTAAAAGAGAAAAAAATATTAAGTGTTTAAATCGAATGTTTTGTAGAGTAATATTCAAAACGTATAGCTGATGGGAGTATAATGTCTCCTTGAAGGTCTTTATTTATTGTAGAAGCAACTCCTTCTATTGTTAATGTCCCGTCCTCGTTTTCAGTATAATTTTTACTGAATTCGACACTGTGTTGATTTGGGCTGAATGGAACGAATAGTTGGAATTGTTTCATGTCTTTTACTTCAGTTGTCATAAATTAATCAACTACAAAATATTTTATTTATAGGAGTGGGATTTGGGATTTAAACCCAATTTTAGCAAAGTTTGATTTTTATTATTAATCCCACATTGTGAATAAAAGAAAATAAGGAGTAAAAAGGATAGTTTAACCACAGTATCCTAGGTGGAATTTTAAAGTAGCGAAATGACTATGAATAAAATAAAAACATATAATAAAAATAGGAGGTGATAACTCATGATTCTAAAAGTTCACATCTACGATGATGACGAAGATGATGGATTTGAAGGTGAAATACAGAAAGGTCAATAAATGACCTTTCTTTAAATAAAGCACTGAATTAATAGGGATACTAATGAAACAATTAAGATAATGTCAAAAATAACAAATGCGAAACCAATATTTCCAATTTTAACTTTTCTCTTCATTATTTTCTTATTTTTCTCAATAGTTTCAGGCAACCTCATAAATAAATCATCAATTATCTTAGAGTAGTTATTCTTTTTAGTATAACTATTTTTTACATAAATTGCTTGAGGAGCTTGTTTAAATGTTCCCACAAACTTAAATGCAAAAATAAAAAGTACCATGGAAACAACTGATACTATCAATGAACTGACAAATAAATTAAAAATCCAAAATTTAAATGGACTAAGAATAATTTTAGCATAAACAAATTTATTCAATAACCCTGTTGTAAACAATGTTGATTGTAAAGTTAACATAGTTCCTGTTAACACAATCATTTGACTATTTTTATTATCAATTAATTCATTACGAGATACTTCCTCATCATAATTACGAAACAAAATTTGTAATAATAATTCATTAGTTTTAGACATAGGTAAATGCCCTCCTTAAAAAATAGTTTTTTATTAAAAAAGGCCACTAACAGCAAATGGTGTTGTGACCTACTAATACAAATAGAAATATTACTAATTATATCTTAATTCTTGATCTTCGGTATAAACAATTTTAGTATTTCTACCATAATCAGAATAATAAATAATTTTAATTAATTCATCAACATTATCAGGATTAATAGTTAAAACAGCATTATCTTTAGTAAATTCATAAATATTTTCTTTACAAACCAAACTAGCTTCCTTAAATACTGAACTAATATCAATATCATATAAATATGAAGGTAATTGAATTTTAAGATTATGTAAATTTAATAAATCCAAAATTTTAATGTACATAATATAACTCCAATTATAATTTAGGTTAATCTCCTAAATAAATATTATTATAATCCTAATAAATTTTCAATTAAACTAACTCTATTCTTAAATAATTCACAAAATTCTTCATAACCAATTGTTTCTGTTGAAATATTAATTGTTTAAATCGAATGTTTTGTAGAGTAATATTCAAAACAATATAATATTATTTAAAGGAATTAAATCTAAAGATATAGATTTAACAAAATTTGTTGTGGGGGAAATGAATAAATTTGAAACTCATATGAGTACTTCTCTAAGTTTGGATAAAGCTAAAGAGTTTGCAAAAGATTTAAATGATAAGGGATACATAGTTATTATATATACTCATAAGAAAGTTAAGGGGGCTGCGATTAATGGATCATTTAATATGGCTCCTGAAGAGTATGAAATATTATTAAGTGAATCTCAAAAATATATTACTTCTAAAATTGATAAAAAGAAAAGAAGGATATACATTTTTGCGGGATGATTATTTTATGAGGATTATAGATTTTATTAATCAAGATTATTTAAATGATGTTAAAGAGGAGATTATTTCTTCCAAACAATTTATTCCAGAATGCATTAGAAGTTTTTTAACGTTTGATGAATTAGGGGATAGTTTTGATGAATCATTAAGAGATAGATATGGACAAGAAAAAATGGACTTTAGATCCAAAATGTCTTCGATTTATATTTCTTTAGATTTATTAATTTTTATTAAAGAAAATAATTATTGGGGTTTAATTAATGATAAATCTTCTTTTTTAAACTTTTTAAAGAAGATTATTCAAGAAGATTTTGAGGATTATTCAAAAGAATTTTCTAATGTTGAAAAAGAGAAATATGCTTATGATTATTCTCGTTTTTTAGATCTTTACGATTCTTGTGTATGATTATGTTTAAATCGAATGTTTTGTAGAGTAATATTCAAAACAGAGATTAAATAAAAACAACTTATTGCATTGTCTAATCTTTTTAGTGAAAAATATCCTTGTCCAAAAGACATCCTAAGAAAATTGTATATTTACCCCTTACTAAGAACATTTTCAACAAATACTAAAATAGGATTTTATTTAATTTTAACCATCAAATAATATACATTGCCAATATAAAGAATTTAATTCCAGAATTTCATAAAATAACAAATTATTTATATGGAAAACAAATGATTAAAGAAATTACTTTTTAATTACTTTTAGTAACAAAAATAGAAAACTTTATATAGTAACAAAAAGTTAATACATTATCTTTATTAATTCTTTTTCAAAATTCCATAATAATCATCAGTTTTGCATCTTCCTAATGATTAGATTATTTGTAATTTTATTTATATAAAATAAGTAATGGAATTTATGAGAATAGAAAATATTTAATTATTATTAGTTCTAAAAAAGTAGTGTGGAGAGAACAAAAGTTATACAACTATCACATGAGTTTTCACATAACTCCTCTCCAAAATTAAAATTAATTTTTTATTTCATTTTAAATTATATATAATTAATTAGCATAATAATTTCTTTTCAGATAAGTACATGCCTGTCAAACTTTTTTCAGAGGAAATAATGTCCTCCAAACTACCGCAGGCCAATATTTCACCGCCATTATAATTATCATCAATGCCCATATCAATGATATAATCTGCATTTGCAATTAAATCCAAATCATGTTCGATTACAACAACAGTAGCTCCATTATCTATCAAATGTTGAAATACATCAATTAAAACTTTTACATCCAATGGATGAAGGCCAATTGTTGGCTCATCAAATATAAATATTGAATTTTTCTGAGATTTTCCAATTTCAGATGCCAATTTAAGTCTTTGTGCTTCACCACCAGATAGGCTCGGAGTGGATTCACCCAAAGTCAAATAACCCAATCCCAAATCTGATAACTTTTGCAACTTATTTGTAACATTTGAAAGCCCAAATAACTCTTCCAATGCTTCATCAACCGTTAAAGCCATAATATCCGCCAAACTTAAACCGTTGTATTTAACCTTTTCAATATCATTGCTGTATCTTGATCCTTCACAGTCAGGACAGATTATTTCAACATCCGGAAGGAATTGCACATCCATTGAAATATTTCCAGTTCCATTACATGTTTTGCATCTCAATTTTCCAGTATTATATGAAAAATCAGCGGTTTTATACTCATCATTTAATTTTGAAAACTCCCTTCTTAACTCATCAAGGACTTTTGAGTAAGTCGCAACTGTGCTTCTTACATTTTTCCCAATGGGAACACTGTTAATCAAATCTATTTTTTTAATGTCATCACATTCAATATCAATGATATCATCAGGTAATTTTTCACCATGGATAATGGATTTAACAGCAGGATATAGTGCTTCCAAAAGCATTGTTGTTTTTCCACTTCCAGACACTCCAGTTACCACAGTTAATTTAGATTTTGGAATTTTTACATCCAATCCTTTCACAGTGTGAATTTCATCAGTTTTAAGATGTATAAACCCATTTTCAAAAATGTCATTTGTTTTATCCCGCATGATAATATCTACGGAATTTAATAAGAATGGTGCAATTTGTGAAGATGGATTTTTAGTTATTTCATCAATTGAACCTTGTACTATAATATTTCCACCATCAACCCCTGCAGATGGTCCAAGTTCGATCATATAATCAGCAATTGCTAAAATTCTTGTATCATGATCAACCAGAATAATTGAATTTCCATCCTCAACCAGTCGTTTAATAACCTTAATCAAACCATCTACATTATTCGGATGAAGACCTATTGAGGGTTCATCCAAAACATATAAAACCCCCGTTGTATGATTTCTTAATGTTTTTGCAAGCTGTACTCTTTGAAGTTCGCCTGTTGATAAAGTGTTAGCAGACCTATCAAGTGAAATATAACTTAAACCCAAATCAAGCAGGATATTTGCATTATCCATAAACTCTTCAGCAATATCCTCAGCCATTGATTTTACATCACCCGGCAGATTGCTAACCACCTCATTAACCCACAATACCAAATCATTCAAATTCATCTGGCAAGCTTTGGAAATATTGATTCCGCCCAAAAGCGTTTGTCTTGCTTTTGAATTTAACCTGGTCCCTCTGCAGTCACTGCAAACCTTTGTTATTAAAAATTTGTTAATTTTTGTTAATCCTTTTTCGGTTTTCGCATTTTTAAGAGCTTCTTCAATAGCTCTGTGGGCATTTCTATACTCTGCATTCAATTCAAATAGTTTTCCATTTTTGGATGGAATATTAATGTATTTTTTAACTTGCGGACCATTATAAACAATGTCTTTTTCTGCATCGGTCAAATCTTTAAATGGGACATCTGTCCGAACTCCAAGTTCACCCGCAACATGATACATCCAGGAAATACCAAACTGATTCCAAGCAGCAACTGCTCCATCCTCTAAAGTTTTTGTATCATCAGAAACCAATTTGGATTCATCAACATCACGTATAAAACCTGTTCCACTGCAGGTAGGGCATGCACCATCTGAGTTGAATGCATACTCTTCAGCCCCCAAACCATAAAATTCTTCACCACAAACCGGGCATTTAATAAGCATTTCACGAGCCACGTTTAATGTCGGCTCCTGCATGTGGCCATTCGGACAAAAGTAATTTCCGCATCTTGAATATAACAATCTAAGTGAGTTCAAAAGTTCAGTTGAAGTTCCGAAAGTTGACCTTATATTGGGAACATTAGGGCGCTGATGAAGTGCAAGAGCCGCAGGAACATATTGAATTGAATCAACCTGAGTTTTTTTAGATTGGGAAATTCTACGGCGAGTATAAGTTGATAAAGCGTCCAAGTATCTGCGGGAACCTTCAGAGTATAATACTCCAAGAGCAAGTGATGATTTGCCACTTCCAGATACTCCGCTGATGGCAACAATTTTACCTAATGGAATATCAACATCAATATTTTTTAAATTGTGAACTTTTGCACCACGAACAATTATCATATCATTATACATGATATAATATATCTAAAAACAATCAAATAAAATTAATTAAAAAAAAGACTCTTTCAAAAACTTTGTTGATTTGAAATTTTTTGATGAAAATTAGTTGTGAATTTTTAATTTTATCTAAAAATAGTTAAATTTAATAAATAGGTGGAGTAAAAGTTTTTATCATGCCCAATCAAAAAATAAATACTCCAAATAGTATTTTAGATGTTAAACAATATATATTTTGCGATTTTAATGATGGATTAGTCCTTTCAGATCCTCGTTTTGTGAAAATTTTTAAATCCTGTCAAAAGGCTCTAAAATCTTTTGATTTAAGTTTTAAAAAGGATGTTTCTTATTTTAAAATGAGTTTAGCTCGATGTCCACATTGTGGAACTCGCCATGTTGTAAAATATGGTTTTACAAAAAGAACATTAGTATTTAAAGAAATAGGTAAAACTAAGGTGAAGGCTCAGCGTTATATTTGTAAACGATGTAGTAAAACATTTAAAACTGATTTAACAAGTCTTGTTGATAAAAACAGTAATTTTACGAATGAATTGAAGAGTGAATCAGAACATTTAATTTCAGATTATCTGGGAAGCCTTAAAAATGTTTGTAAATCATTTAAAAAATTCTTTGGAATCACTGTTTCACATCAAACAATTGAAAATTGGTTATTTATTAATGAAAACATTTTAGAATTTGATTTAGGGCGTTGCTCGGGCTATTATATCTTCGATGTAGAATGGAAAAAAATCAACGGAAAATGGAAATATCGTCACACATTACTTGATTCTATTTCAAATTGCATTGTAGCCGATGCAATTTACGATAATGAAGATGAAAACACTGTTGAAAAGTTTTTAAAAGAATCAACAGCAAATAAAAATAAAATCGCAATCACAACAGATTTGGATAAAAAATATGCATCAATTATCCCAAAATTAGGTTTTAAACATCAATTGTGTATTTTTCATACTAAAAAAAGTTTAAATAAACAATTAAAAACTTTTAAAGATAAAAATCGCATTTCTGACGAAGAATATCAAGAATGTCACAAACAACTGAAAATAATCAAAGATTTATTCGAT
>SUTL01000043.1 GCA_015062925.1 Methanobrevibacter thaueri | reverse complement strand
ATTATTATAATTATTATTACATTTTTTTTCATTTATACTCACCCTTCGATAATTATTTTAATTTTATTTATATTAATATTTTTTGTAGCGGTATCTGCATCGCCCCCAAATACATAATAAGTAAGCCATTTGTCTCCGATGTAGTGAAATTCCATAATGGCCACTCATTCTTTATCTTTTCCATATTGAACAAATTTTTTACTATATTTATATGAATTAATGAATGTGCCAGCTTTTGCTTTTGGTTTTACCCAATGTTTATTGGTCGAAGGATTTTTTTCAAAGACATAATACTCATTTAAACAAAAAAACAACAAATAAAAACACGATTCCAAACAAAAAATACAAAATAAACAAATAACAAATTAAGCAAAATCACATAAAAAAAAATAACCAAAAAATTCTAAAAAAAAATCACAGTGAAATTTCAAGTGTAAAATACCTCCTAAAACTTCACTAACCCTATTCTAGAAGGAAAACTTTTTAATAAAAATCTAATCCAAAAATAAATTATTGGACAGATTCTAATGAATATTAAATTGTTTCATTAGTACAATCCACAGTCGATGCTTCAGAATATGAATCCAATGAAATGAACTCAATTGAATTTAAATCTGGTTGATTATTATCAATAATAGAATCCTGATTCTTTAATAAATTATAATTTGATTTACCTACAACATCAATTTTAATTGGTTTTGAATTATTTAGCCCATTATAATCAGATTTACTTGCTCCAACTACATTATTTGAATGTGATTTATGATTAGATTTACTATGAACTATTTGTTTATATTCAGAATACGAATTAATGAATCCGAAAAAAACCTCCAATACCATCATCACAACCAACCCAAATGGCACCTAAAAATTTTCCTGTTTTTTTATCAAAAGCTGGGACTAAACATAATCCTTTTTTACCATGATAAATTTTACCAAATTTAACGTCTTTAGTGCTTCCACCGTGATCATCATCCCACCAAACACTTTTCTTAACATATTTTAATATATCATCATCTGTTAGTTGATTAGATCCACATTTAGATTTTTCTTTGTAATATCGATTGTCTTGTTTCATTGAATATGAGTCTTGATTAGATGAAAATCCCACATGAGATATCCAAACAGAGTAAGAAAAAAACAAAATAACACCCAGAAAGAAAAAATTGCACAGATGTTCCAACATACATACCAACCAACATAATAAAAGCAAGAAAAAAATAAGAAAATAAAGGAGAAAAATTATATATCAAAATCTACCAGCTTGACGACATTGGAAATTTTTCACAATTTTGCGAATTAAAAATTTTTCAAAACAGCACTCACGATCCCTAATCATATCATATGACAGATGATTTAAGTTTTATAGAGTTTACCATATGAAAATCTATTTATTTTTTTATTATCTACTGTTAAAAACATATATGATTGTTTAAATTTATTTAAGTATTTATTTATCCTTAAAAAAATGTTTGAGTAATTATTGAAAAATACCCACATTCTTGTTGGCAGCCCCATTAGAAAACCGTCATTAAAATTTAAATAATATCTATTATATATGATATATAAGGTGAATATATGAAAATTGTTATCGCAATTGGAGGATCCATTTTACTTAAAGAATATAATAGTAAAAAATTCCAAGAGTACAGTACTATTCTAAAAAACCTTTCAAAAGAACATGAATTATATGTTGTTGTAGGTGGAGGAAAACCTGCAAGAGAATATATTAGTGTTGTTCGTGATTTAGGTGCTGGAGAAGCACAGTGTGATGATATTGGAATTGAAGTAACAAGAATTAATGCTAAATTAATGTTATCCGCACTTGGTGATGCAGCTTATCAAAAAGTACCTCATAATTTCCAGGAAGCTTTGGAATTTTCAGCAACTGGGAAAATTATTGTTATGGGTGGAACTGAACCTGCCCACAGTACAGATGCTGTATCTGCAATTCTTGCAGAATATATTCAGGCTGATAAACTTGTTAATTTAACTTCTGTTGATGGAATGTATACTAAAGATCCTAATAAGTTTGATGATGCTGAACTTGTACCTGAAATCACTGCAAGTGATTTACTTGATTTTTTAAGTGATAAAGATGTTAAAGCAGGTACTTATGAGTTTTTCGACACTACTGCAGTTCAAATGATTAAACGATCTGATTTGGAAACCATCATAACAAATGGTTTTGAACCGGAAAATTTAATTAAAGCTGTTAATGGTGAAAATATCGGTACTAGAATCATTAATGAATAAAAACAGGTGAAATTTGTGGATAATCTAGTTGATATTGGTTTGAATTTAATGCATTCTTCATTTAAAAAGGATCGTGTGGAAATAATTGATGAGGCAAAAAAAGTTGGTGTTAAACAATTCATTATTACAGGAACCAATTTAAATTCAAGTCAACTTGCAGCAGAATATGCTTCAAAATATCCTGAAACTTTATATTCAACATCTGGTGTTCATCCTCATGATGCTAAAACATGTAATGGTCATACAATTTTTGAACTTGAAAAAATAGCTGAGAATGATTGTGTTGTGGCTATTGGAGAGTGTGGTCTTGATTATAATAGAAATTTCTCACCTCCAAATATTCAGAGAAAATGGTTTGAAGCTCAAGTTGAACTTGCTGAAAGAATTAATATGCCTTTATTTTTACATGAAAGAGAAGCTCATGAAGATTTATATAATATTTTAAAAAGACATGATAATGTTTTGGAAAAATCAGTTGTTCATTGTTTCACTGGTACTAAATCTGAAGCTGAAAATTATATTGATTTAGGGTGTTATATTGGTGTTACTGGATGGATTTGTGATATGAAAAGAGGTAGAAGCTTACAGGAAGCAGTTAGTGCAATACCTCCTGAAAAATTAATGATTGAAACTGATGCACCTTTCTTAATACCGAAAAACTTTGATAATAAACCTAAAAAGAATAGGAATGAACCAAAATATTTACCCCATATCCTCAAAACAATTGCTCTTTGCATGGGAATCGATGCTGAAGACCTTGCAGTTCAAGTTACTAAAAATACTAAAAAATTTTTCAAAATATAGGAGATGATAAGATGGCAGTAGAACCACATAAACATTGTCCGATTTGCGGAACCCCAATACCTTTAAATGAACTTGTATGCTCACCAGATTGTCAGACAGTCTGGGATGCAAGATTAAGACAGAGAAAAAGATCACAAATAATATTATATGTTGTTATAGCAATCTTTTTAATTATTTGGGCAGTGATGACCTTTTTAAAATAAATATGAGATAAAAATATGATTTTAACATCCTCAAACACTCTGGAAAATAAAAAAATTATTGAATACAAGGGATTAGTAACTGGAGAATCCTTAATTGGCGCAAATATTTATAAAGATTTATTTTCCGGAGTTCGTGATGTTGTAGGTGGTAGAACTTCAAGATATGAAGAAGAAATTCAGAAAGCCCGTGACATATCCCTAAACAGTATGATTGAAAAAGCAGAGCAATTAAATGCAAATGCTATAATAGGACTTAAAATTTCTTATGATAATCTTGGAGGTACCATGGGAAACACTATTCTTGTAACCGCATATGGTACTGCAATTAAATTTGAATAAACATGGAATTTAAAAATAAAAAAATTACTAGAAAGCAAAAACAACAAGCCATTCTCTGCATAGGGCTTGGTACTGGAGTGGGGCTTATTGTTTATGAAATCTTTTTATTTTTCAAAATAGCTATTTTTGGTTGGAATTTAGGATTGATTTTCGCACCATTAATTGCAGGTTATGTGGAAACCATATGTGCAAACAAACTTATTGGTGACAATATTGGAGCTATCAGTGCGTTTATATTATTTATCGACACCACATTTTATAGTTTTATTTTAAAAAACCCCACATTAGGTTGGAATTTCATAACCGCAGGATCAATTATTGTTATTCTCCAAGCCGCATTTCCAACATTAGTAAATTATATTTTATTAGTTGTGATTGGAGGAGTATTATCTAATTTCATTAAACAGTTTAAAAAATATGCCAATATAATTTTAAACAAGGTAAAAAATCAGAATATTTTCAAATGGGAAGGTGAAAATCCTGAGGAACTTAAAGTTCTGCCTGAGTATAATGAACTTTTAAATAATTTAAATTTAAATAATCAGGACTTTTATTTTATAACCAGTTCGGATATGACAGAGAGAAAACATGAAATTATGGGGATTTATCAAAGTGAAGTTTTTTTAAAGAAAAATACTTCTATTATTACAAGTGATCCTGAAGAAAAAGAACAGGAAAGATTAATTAATATTAAAAAAGGAAAAGATGAGTGTTTAATTAAATTAGCTGATAAAATTAAAGAGAATGGTGGTAATGGTATTGTTGATTTATCTATTAATTATTCATTAAGCGGAGATTGTATTCGCATTATTACCCTAGGGATGGGAATTAAAATTAATTAAGTTATGATAATTCTTTTAGTCTTTTTTTGAATTCTTCGTTTTTATTGCAGTTGTTAATTGCTTTTTTCAATGTTTCTTTTTCATTGTTTTTATCATCTAGTTTTTGATAGATTTTAATTATTGCTTCATATGCTTTTTTGGAATCTGGTAATGTGAATATTACTTCATTGTATAATTTTATTGCTTCTTCATATTTATTTGAGTTTTCTAGGAGTTTTGCTTCATCCATTAGATTGGTTATATTGTCAAATTTTCCTTTTCTTTTTTGTTTTATTTTACCTTCAACATTTTTTAATTTTTCAAAAATATCTTCCGCTTGGTTTTTATCGAAGTTTTCACCTATTTTATGTTTTTCATTCATTATTATCACCTTATGGTAGTATTCCTATCATTTTTAATGCTATGTATAGTACTAGTATTGAGAATATTATTTTTAATTTTTTTTGTGGTATTTTATGTGATATTTTTGCTCCTATTGATGCTAGTGGAACTGAGAATGCTGCTATTAATAGGAAGTTTATAATGTTAACATAACCTATAGAGTATGGGAATGTTGAAACTCCCCATCCTGAAATGATGTATGATATAAATCCTCCGATTGCTGTTAATGATATGAATATTGAGGATGTTCCTATTGATTCTATTAATGAAAATCCTAGTAGTGTAGTTAAAATTGCTATTAGGAATATTCCACCTCCAACTCCTAAAAGTCCTGATGAAAATCCGACTAAAATACCTATTATCCCTATTGAAATTATATTGAAGGGAATTTTTGCTTCTTGTCTTTCGTTGTTTATGTCTATGATGTTTTTAATTGCTATGAATAATAGTAAGCATCCGAATATTATTTCAAGGATTCTTGAGGGTATTGTTGAGGCTATTAATCCTCCTATTAATCCTCCGATTATTCCGAATAATCCTAGTTTAATTCCAGGTTTTATTATTCCATCCATTGTTTTTGCATGTCTGTATGCTCCACTCAATGCTGTTGGAATTATTATGGCCAAACTGGTTCCGAATGATATTAATATTGCTATGTTTGGTTCAACACCTATGTATTTCAATAGGAAGTATTGGAGTGGGACAATTAAAAATCCTCCACCTACTCCTAGAAGTCCTGATGCGAAACCTGCACATATACCTATTAATATTAGTCCTATGAAATATTCAATTGGAAATATCATTATATTTAATATTAGTTATTATTGATTATAAAATAATTTGTTATAATTGAAAAAACATCAGTTATTTAAATTATAAAATACACATATTACTGTTAATGAAGGTTAATAAAACTGTTTTAATTGGGATTATATTTATTTTACTTGGTGGAGTAATTTTTTTAAGTGATTTTTTAAATTTTATTATAAGGCCTGTTACTTATTTATTTTTAATGGGTTCTTCTAAAGGTAAGGATATTCTATTTTTTGGTCTTTTGGGTTTGTTTTTGATTTTATCTCAGTTGATTGATAGGGAAATTAATGTTACTAAGTTTTTGAAGATTTCTATTGTTGTTGGATGTGTTTTGTTAGTTTCCGGTATTTTATTGGAGGTTTTGTTTAGGTTGAATATGGGCATTAAACTTAATACTATTTTTGTGTCCATGTCTAACGGCATGAGTTCCACAAGCATTCTTCATACTCACTTGTTAAAGTCTATTTTAGGCCATGCTATAACTCAAATAATGGGACCTTTTATTGGAAATAATATAAATACTGGAGTTGGTCTATATACATATGTTCCAAGTTTTGCTTTTTTAGTGATTTTATTAATCCCAATACTATTCATAACCCTCACACTCGCATTACAAAAACGACCATGGCCAACAACCATCATAACAGCATTCGCCTCAAGCTGCCTACTCATCGGCATAATCGACGGAGGATTATTTGCAACACCATCATATGTTGGAATTTTCGGATTATATTTAATTTATAGAGAAGGATATTATATAAATAAAATTATTGGAAAACTATTAAATGATGAAAAACTACTAGAAAATAACGAAAAAATACAATCCCCATATAGAAATAAAGTATTTGGTAAACGACTCATATTTAACCATTGTTTAGTCTACATTGCCATTATTGGAATAATAATGCTACGTTTCACAATAGCATTTGCAGGAGCAGAACCAGATTACTATACAATTGAAATTGCAGATATGAAAGACAATGTTGATTTTGGAAACCTCACAATTACACAAATAAACAACACAACATATCATGCAAATTCAACATATAATGAAATGGAACTTTTAAACAAAATAAACATCCCATTAACTAATTCCTGTAAATATTATACTGTAACGTGGAACATATACTCATACTTTAACTGATTGAAATGAAAAAAATACATCTGATACTGCCAATAATAGCTGGAGCACTGTTTGGATCCAGTGGAATATTCGTTCGCACATTAACACAAAACGGAATTGACCCCACAACATTATTATTCCTAAGATTCTCAATAGCAATAATTCCAATGTTTACAATAATTCTACTGACAGACAAAAAATTATTCAAAATAAAAGTATCCGATATTCCATTATTATTACTTTGTTCAGTTTCCATAATTGGACTTAACCTATGTTATAATGAGTCAATGAACACAATACCATTATCACTTGCAGCAGTACTGCTCTCAACAGCACCTATTTTCGTATTAATATTAGCATATATAATATTCAATGAAAAAATAACTTTAAAAAAAATATTATGCATGTGCTTAGCTATTCTTGGATGTTTTCTTATGACTCGAGTTTTAGAAGATAATATATCAACCATACCCTTATTTGGAATTATCACAGGATTTACAGCTGCTCTATTCTGGGCAATATATTTAATAGCTTCTAAAAAATCAATTGAAAAAGAAAACCATACATTCACCATTCTTTTTTACTCAATATTAATCATTACAGTAGTATTAATCCCATTCACCAATTTCAACACTATTTCAAGTTTCATATCCATCAATCCTATTCAAAACATAATATTTTTAATTATACATTCAACATTCTCATTTGCCCTACCATATATTCTCTCAACCATTAGTTTAAACTATATTGATTCAGGTACCTCATCAATATTACTCTCAGGAGTTGAACCATTAGCTGCTTTGATTTTTGGAGTTGTTTTTTACCTTGAAATTCCATCAGCACTAATGTTTTGCGGATTCATATTATCAATTTTATCCGTCACCATGCTGACAAAAATAGATGCCCATCAATAATTAACAAAGAGAGGTGAATTTCAACTGTAAATCCCTCAAATAAAAAAACAGCCAATAATATGATAATTTTAACCAAATAAAAGATTATTACCAATATTTTATAAAAATAAAATAAATAACAAATATAAATTAAAAACATGGAAAAAATCCCGACTTACTGGGAAGTAAAATTAATACAATAACTAAAATAAAACTCTCCAAATTAAAAAATAATACTTCACTATACAAAAAATGAAAAAAACAAAATAAAAACAAATAAAAATCATAAATTAATAACTAAAACATAACCTATTAAAGAAAATACCAATATTAAAAAAACACCCCATTATAATGAAAAAATCCTCATCTTAGAAAAAAAATATATTCAAGAAAATAATTAAAAAGCATTAAAAATCAGAAAAAAGCGGAAATTTACAAAAACTTATAAATTTAAAAAATAAATTTAAACATATGATTTTAAGCATTATCATACCTACTTATAATGAAGAAGAATATCTTCCAATTTTATTAAAAAGCATAAAAGAGCAAAGTTTCAAAGATTATGAAATTATAGTAGCTGATGCTAACTCAACTGATAAAACCCGTGAAATAGCTGAAGAATATGGTTGTATAATTGTTGAAGGAGGTTTACCGGGAGTAGGTAGGAATAATGGTGCAAAAGTAGCTAAAGGAGAATATTTACTATTCCTAGATTCTGATTTGGAACTTACAGAGGATTATTTAAGAGATGTAATATATGAATTTAGAATGGAACGTCTTGGAATTGCCATAACACAAATGCAACCCATGTCCAAAAAAATAGAAGACAAAATATTCCATGATTTTGCAAATCAATTCATGATAAGTGTTGAAAATATAAAACCTCATGGTGCAGGATGTTATGGGATTATTGCGAAAAAAGAATTACATGATTCCTGCGGAGGTTTCGATGAAAATTTAACATTCGGTGAAGACACTGATTATATTGAAAGACTAGCTTCAAAAGAACAATTTAAAGTTTTAAGAAATGCTAAAATTGGTGTTTCAACAAGAAGATTGGAAGAAGAAGGTATTGAAACATTAATAAGACAATATGGTAAAAGTACTATTAATGATTTTCTTGGAAAAAGAACTGATGCTGAAGAGTTAAATTATAATTTTGACCATGGTCATGAAAGAATCACAACAACACGCCTTGAACATTTAACTAAAACAACAGAAAAAGTTAATGAAATTAAAGAAAGTTATGATGAATCTGTTCAAAAAATTAATGCTGCTAGAAGTTATTTTAAAACTAGAAAAAACAGATCTAAAAAAGTAGTATTTTATTGTGTTTGCGGTGAGGGAATGGGCCATGCTATTCGTAGTGGAGTGATTATTGATCGGATAAAAGAGAAATATGATGTTTATATCTTCACAAGTGACCGCGCATATACATATTTAAACTCCAAATTTGATAATGTATATCTTATTGGTGGTTTTAACACCATATATATTAATAATAAAGTTAATAATCTTCAAACATTAGCTAATGCAATTAAAAGAAACCCTACTAATATTAAAATAGGTTATGAGCATTTATATAAAAAAGCAAGGGAGTTAAGACCCGATGTTATTGTAACTGATTTTGAAATTTATGCTACAACAGTTTCTAAACTTTTAAATATTCCTTTAATCAGTTTGGATAATATTCATATGATTACTCAGACAAAAATTAATTATCCTCCAAATAAAAGAATTGAAATGCTTAAAGCAAAAGGTGTTATTAAAGCTTATGTGGTTAAACCAAAATTTCATATTCTAACCAGTTTCTTTTATCCGAAAATCAGAGCTAAAAAAAATGCAGTAATTTATCCTCCGGTTATTCGTGAGGATATTTTAAAATTGGAACCTAGAATTGAAGATCATGTTATTGTTTATCAAACCAGTCGTGAAAGTGTTAAGTTAGTTAGAAGATTGAAAAATTTAGTTGATGAGAATTTTATTGTTTATGGATTTAATGTTAATAAAAAGGATGGAAATTTAGTTTATAAAGAGTTTAATGAAGATGAATTTTATGATGATTTAGCTTCTGCAAAGGCAGTTATTTGTAATGGTGGTTTTACTTTTATTTCCGAGGCGATTTGTCTTAAAAAACCTATTTATTCTGTTCCTGCTATGGGTAATTTTGAACAAACTCTTAATGGTTATTATGTGCAGCGTTTAGGTTATGGGGAGTATCATGAGATTATGGATGTGAAAAAAGTTAAAAGATTTTTAGCTAATCTTCCAAAATATTATGATAATCTTTTAAAGGTTAAAAAAACTAATAATGATGGTATTGTTAAAGAGTTAATTTATAGAATAGAAAAGTATTCTAAAAATTAAAGGTTATTGGTGTTTTTAATTTTAATTGTACTGGATATTTCTTTTAGCAGGTTTAAATCTTCTCCTAAAAGAATTATATTAACCTTATCTTGAACTGATACTAGTTTATAGTTTGTTTTGTTTTTCAGATTGAATGAGTATATTTGTTCTGTTGATGTGTTTAATACTGATTCGACATTATCTCCTATTAATGATTTTGCAGGGTTTTTTGTAATTATAATGCCTGATAGGTTATTTGAGTTGTTACCTTTATTTTGATAGTATTTCATTCCTTCAGCTTCGTTTTTAATTTTGAATTTTGAATCTTTTGGAATGTTTATTTCGAATAGTTTGAAGTCTTGTGTTTTTAGTGGAACGTTTGGTGAATTTGTATTTGTGTTTTCTGTAAATGGGTTTGTGATTATGAATATTGTTCCGATGATTATAAATGCTATTGCGATTATTAATATTATTTTTAATTTTTTTTCCATGTTTATTCCTACTTGAATAAATTAAAAAAAAGAAGTTATTTAGATTTGAGTGTAATTTTATAATGTTACACCCATTTCTAATTGTTCTGTTAGTTCTTTGTATCTGTTACGTATTGTTACTTCTGTAACTCCCGCTATGTCTGCAACATCTCTTTGGGTTTTTCTTTCACCAAGGAGCACTGATGCTATGTATAATGCAGCCGCTGCAACACCTGTAGGTCCTCTTCCAGAGGTTAATCCTTTTTCCATTGCTTTTTCTATGATTTCAATAGCTTTGGATTGTGCTTCTCCTGAAAGTCCAAGTTCTGATGCGAATCTTGGTACATAATCTACTGGAGATGTTGGTGGTAGTTTGATGTTTAGTTCACGGGTTAGGAATCTGTAGGTTCTTCCTACTTCTTTTTTAGTTACTCTTGATACTTCTGCGATTTCATCTAATGTACGTGGTACGTTACATCTTCTGCATGCTGCATATAATGATGCTGCTACAACTCCTTCTATGCTTCTTCCTCTTATGAGTTTGTTGTCTACTGCACTTCTATATACTACACTTGCAGCTTCTCTTACGCTTCTTGGAAGGCCGAGTCTTGAGGAGTCTCTGTCGAGTTCACTTAGTGCGAATGCAAGATTTCTTTCTGTTGCTCCTGAGATTCTGATTTTTCTTTGCCATTTTCTTAATCTGTACCATTGTGCTCTGTTTCTTGCAGGAATATCACGCCCGTATATGTCTTTATTCCTCCAGTCAATCATGGTACTTAATCCTTTATCGTGAATTGTGTATGTGATTGGAGCTCCTACTCTTGTACGTTTATCTCTTTGTTCATGGTCGAATGCTCTCCATTCAGGACCCATATCTACAAGATTTTCATCAATTACTAATCCGCAGTGAGCACATACTACTTCTGCTCTCTCATAGTCTCCAATTAATTCTTCTGAGCCACATTCTGGACATTTTGATTGTTTTGAATCATCATAAACATCTCTTGATCTGTTTTCTAATATTTGTTTACGTCCTTCAATAGGATCTTGTTTTATTTTTTGTGTCGTGGTCTCATCCTCCTTTTTCTTGATTTTTTGGATTTTGGTTTTGATACAAATAGTTTCTCACCATAACTTTTTTCTATTTTATCTTTATTTGCTGTTTTGAACAAGCGGATTGATATATATGGTTTTTTAGTAGGTCCAAATACATAACTGACCTTTCCGATTTTGTTTTTATTGTTGTCAAAAACAATTCCACCAGGTGATGGTGTTTTATTGGACCTTGCGATTAATTTACCTGAATTTGCAATATGCAAACTGTTTCCTAAAAATTTCATAAAAATCAAAACTTAAAATAAAATCTGTATCACATATATAGTTACAAAGAACTAATATTTATAGTTATCGATATATTTATATATAAATATTGATTAGTATTTAAATGTTTTACTATTTAAGTCCAACAATATCTCCTAAAGACTTACCCTCACGAATCAAATTAATAATATTTGATTCTTTAATTTTCACATCAAGACTGGCACTCATTGTTTTACCAAACAATTCCTTTGGAATCACAACAATACCACTTTCATCACCAATGAAAAAATCACCAGGATTAATTTTAACCCCATCAACAACAATCATTTCATTTAAAACACCTAAACCTAAAGCAGAACCTGCATTTGGACAGAAATTAGATGCAAAAACCGGAAAATCCATGTATAATAAAGCATCCAAATCCCTTGCAGAACCATGAATAACACATCCCCTAATACCTTTATCACGAGCACAGGAAGACGCTAATTCACCCCAAATCGCCTTATCATCACAATCAACTTTAAAAAATAAAACATCTCCCTCATCAGCAGCATCAATAGCAAGAGCAGAAGTACCCCAATCATCACTAGTAGTTTCAGCAGTGAAAATAGATCCAAAAACCTTTTGATTGTTAATCGGTTTAATTGATTTAATCACACCTGACCTTCGGGAAATAGAATTATAAGCATCTGAAACCTGACAGGCAGAGACATTTTCAAGTAAAGACATTAAATTAATATATTTATCATAATTATTCCCATTAAATTTCAAATCGGAAACAGAAACATTACTAACATCAATTTTATCAACACTAATGCGTTTTTTCAAATTTTTAGTATTATTTAGAATAATTTTAGGATTAACAGACATGAATTCACCACACTTATTACTTTTATAATTATATTATTCATAGATTTTATATATTAGTTTAACTAAAATATTAACTATAGTATTGAAAAAAAAGATACTTAACATTTAATTATATGCTCATTGAGTTTTTACATAATATTAATCAATTTATTATTAATCATATAAATTAAAATACAGGGAGAATCATTTATTATTAGTAAAAATAAAATAACAAAATAAAAGAAACTAGAAAAAAAATCAAATAACAAATAATTATTAGACACCAATAAATCTAATAATAATTATTCTCTAAAAAAAATATAAAAACTCTTTTTAGCCTATAATATATTTCAAAATAATAATATATATTATCGTGTAATTTATGCAAGTTAAACACCTAAATTAAATTAGCATTACATAAATTATCCCGATTAAATTAAGCTCAGGAGGCTTAAAAAATGGGAAAAGGTGAAGAATTAACAACAACAAAATATTTAATTCATGCTCAAATTACAGCAAATGGTATTGTAGAAAAACCAGATGTTGTTGGAGCAGTTTTTGGTCAAACTGAAGGATTACTCAGTAATGATTTAGATTTAAGAGAACTCCAAAGAACTGGAAGAATAGGAAGAATCCAAGTTAATATTCACTCAAACAGTGGAAGAGCAAAAGGAGAAATAGTAATTCCATCCAGTTTAGACAGAGTTGAAACCGCCATTCTTGCAGCATCACTAGAAACAATAAATCGTGTAGGACCTTGTGAAGCAGAAATACACACAACAAAAGTTGAAGATGTAAGAGCTGTTAAAAGAGAACAAGTTGTTAACCGTGCTAAAGAAATCTACAAAAACATGGTTGAAAGCGTTGGTCCAACCAGCATGAAAATGATTGAAGAAGTAAGAGAAGCAATGAGAGTTCATGAAATCTCCGAATACGGTGATGATCGTCTTCCTGCAGGACCAAGCATACATACATCCGACGCAATAATTGTTGTGGAAGGTCGCAGTGATGTTTTAAACCTACTAAAATATGGAATTAAAAACACAGTAGCAGTTGAAGGTGTAAGTGTACCACAATCAATTGGAGACCTAAGTAAAAAAAGAACCACAACTGCATTCGTAGATGGTGACAGAGGCGGAGAACTAATCCTAAAAGAACTATTACAAATTGGTGATGTGGACTACATTACCCGCGCACCAAAAGGAAAAGAAGTGGAAGACTTAGAAAAAGATGAAGTTTTAATTGCACTAAGAGATAAAGTTCCAACCGCACAATTCCTAGCAACAAACAATATCTTAAACGACAACACTACCACTCCAACAAACAAAAAAGAAAACAATAAAAACAATAAAAAACAACAAAAACAAAACCTCAATGAAAAACCACCTGTTGAAGAAGTGGAAATTGAAGATGATGAAGTTAGCTTAATGAAAGATATGCTAAAAGAATTTGAAGGTAGCGGTTGCGGAGCAATATTAGATGAAGCATTAAATATGACTCATGAAGTTGAAGTGGAAAATATTTACGAAGAAATCAAAAATATTGAAGAATCCGCTGATACCGTTATATTTGACGGAGTAATCTCACAAAGATTAGTTGATGTTGCATCACAAAAAGGAATTAAAAAATTAGTTGCATTTAAATCAATGAATATTGTTAAAAAACCACATAATGTTAAACTAATAACTATTGATTAAAAAAAATAATGGAGGAAAATGAAAAATGAACCTTAATATGAATTATTACTATGATACAAGGAAAAATGTATTTGACAGAATCCACGAAGCAAATACCACCACTAAATTACTTATGTCATTAATGATGGCTTGTTTAACTGGTATTATGGCTCAAATCATTATTCCATTACCATGGACTCCAGTACCAATAACTGCACAAACATTTGCAGTATTATGTTCAGGATTATTATTAGGTAAAAAATATGGATGTATAAGTCAAATCCTTTATGTTGTTTTAGGTATTGCATTCATACCATGGTTTGGAGGAATGACCGGTGGAATTGAAACATTTTTAGGATCCACAGGAGGATTTTTAATAGGTTTCATTATTGCATCCTACTTTATTGGAGCAATATGTGACAAATATGCAGATGCACGTAATTTCAAAAAAATGGCACTCACCATTGGAATTGCAAACTTTGCATTAATTTATATTCCAGGTTTAGCAGGCCTTGCATTATTCCTTAATATGCAAGGAACTCCAGTCGGATTATTTGATCTTTTAATGATGGGACTTGTTCCATTTATTGCTGGAGATATATTGAAAATTTTAGGTGCAGCTACTGTATCTAAAGTATTCTTACCAAAAGACTAAAAGGGTTTTTCAAATCCTTTTTAAATTTCTTTTTTTTATAACTGATTTTTATGAAACTTACTTTAAGAGGACATCATTTATTATGTCTTAAAGGTTTTCAGGGTTATGGATATGATGAAGATTTCACTAAAAACATGACCTGCATTAATATTAAACGAAAAGATATTGAAACTACTGTTAATATTGTTGATTATGGAGATGATATTTGTAAATATTGTCCCAATTTAGTTAATGGTATTTGTGAAAATGAAAAGCAGAATGAAAGAATCATTTCAATGGACAGAGAAGTGTTAAATAAATTGGATAGTGGAAAAGAATATAATTCTGTTGAATTATTTAATAAAATAGATGATATTTTTAACTCTAAAGAAAGTGTTTCTAAAATCTGTTTTAATTGTTTATGGCATGATGAATGCCTATTTTATCAAAAATTATCAAATAACCGATAGGTTTAAATACTACATAATAAATATATATTAAATGTTGTATATCATTACAACTTATATAGTCCCGTAGGGTAGTGGTAATCCTTCTAGGCTTTGGACCCGGAGACGGCGGTTCGACTCCGCTCGGGACTACTCATTATATTAAACTAACTTTTTTTTATTGATATCTTATGGAAAAGCTATTACTTATTGGAATTGATACAAGAAGTATGCTTAATAGTGCATTAAAGTTAAATTATGAATTATATTCAACAAGTTATTTTTCAACTTCAGACACTCCAACAATTAAAAATCAGAAAATAATTTTAAATGAAAAAACTAATGAAAGCTGTGGAGTTTTTGAAAAAAATTTCAGCAGCGAATATATTCTGGAGATATCTGAACCATATATTGATGAAGTGGATTATATTATTCCTATTTCTGGTGTTTCACCTAGTGATTTTAGAAAAAAAGATCAAAAGAAGATATTGGGAACTAGGGATGTTAATGATATTGAGAATAAATATCGTTTTTATGAGAAAATCAAGAAGGAATTTTTAACACCAAAGACTTTTAATATAAATGATATAGATGAAGCTATTGAAATAAATGAAAATTACCCAAACACTCAATTTATTTTAAAACCCCTTCAAGGAAGTGGAGGGTATAATGTAAACTTACTGAATAATGATACGGAAATTCAATTAAATGATGATGAATACATAATGCAAGAATACATCAAAGGAATAAACCTAAGCTCATCACTACTAGCAAACAAAAATAAAATAAAAACAATAACAAAATCAAGACTACTAACAATGAACGACTATACAAACAAAAACACATTCATATACGTCGGAAACATACTACCCCTAACAAAAAAAACAATAATGCATAAAACAAACAACATAACACAAATAACAAAAGAAATGGACGAAACAACAGAAAAACTAGGAAAAAAATTCAAATTACAAGGCTCAAACGGCATCGACTACATATTAAATGAAAACGGACTATACATAATTGAAATAAACCCAAGACTTCAAGGAACATACGAATGCATAGAAAAAACATACAATATCAACATGCTAGAAGCACACATTAAAGCATGCCAAGGAGAACTAATAAACATCCCAAAAGCAAAATATTACACCTATAAAAAAATAATCTACTCCCCAACAAGAATGAAATACCATCCAATCAAATTAAACAACATATACGACCTCCCACACACAGGATCAATAACCGAAAAAAACGAACCACTACTAACAATAATAGATAAAGATAAAAATTTTGAAAAATTATATGAAAAAGTAGAATTAACAAGTAAAATAGTTAATAAAGAAGCTATAACACACCAACTAAGAAAAGAATAAACAAAATAACACCAATTGTTATCATAAAAGTAGTTATAACCATAGCTCTTGTAATCCAAATAAAAACTTTAGCCTTATTATCAGGATCAGTCATATACTGGTCAATTGGATTTCTTCTCATATTTCACACCATTTTCTAGAAAAAAAATATTTTACAGTAACTTAATAAATATTATTTTTTTAAAAATTAAAAACCTAATTAAACTTTAAACACGAAAAATAATAAAAAAATAAAAGAAAATGAAAAAATTAAGAAAAATATTTAAGCTTCTGCATTTTCAGCCTGTGCCTGTACAGCTGCTTTTTCATTTTTCTCAATAGTTGATCTAATCATTTTCAATCTTACGAAATTTTCCCTTTCCATTTCTTGGAGTCTCATATCAATATACTTTTCAGTATTTTGGAATCTTGGAATCATAATGTGTTCTAAAGCATTTACCCTACGTTTAGTAGCTTCAATTTCCTCAGCAAGTAAGAAAATAGTTTTTTCAACTTCACCAAGTTCAATTAAAAACTTAAGAGATTCCTCGAATTTCTTTGCAGCTTCGTCTAATTGAATAGTAGTGTCAGAGAATCCATAACCTCTGTCAACAATGGATCTTTCTTCCATTTTAACATTAGTTACAGGTACAGAAACACCCATAACACTTCTTGAGGATATTTCAACATCAATAGATTCTTTAACAGATAATGCTGCTTTTTTAACAGCCAAATCACCCATAGCGATTTGAGCTTCAACTAAAGCATCATTTGCTTCTTTAAGACTGGATTCTGCATTTTCACGAATACCTTTGACACGATCCAAGATATCAAAAAACTCTTTGATTAAAGCATCTCTTTTTTCTTTAAGTAAACCATGCCCTTTAACAGCTAGTTTAGTCCTATTTTTAAGAGATAATAATTCCATACGAGTTGGATTAATTCCATCTATAATATCTTGTGCCATTTAATCACCTACAAATATACTGTAATGAGATTAGTCATCTTTTGGAAGGTATTGTTCAATGAATTCTTCTTTAACCCTTTTGAGTTCAGCTTTAGGTAAGATTTTAAGTAAATTCCAACCAAGATCTAAAGTTTCGAAGATTGTTCTGTCTTCATCTTTACTTTGAGTGATGAATTGATCTTCAAATGCTTGAGCAAACTCTAAGAATTTTTGATCCCTTTCAGTAAGTGCTTCTTCCCCTACAACCGCAACGAGGTCTCTTAATTCACGACCTTCTGCATATGCAGAATAAAGTTGGTCTGATACACCACTGTGGTCATCACGAGTTTTTTCTCCTCCGATACCACCACTCATCAAACGGGAAAGTGAAGGAAGTACATCTACAGGAGGGTAAATACCTTTTCTTGAAATTTCCCTACTTAATA
>SUTL01000042.1 GCA_015062925.1 Methanobrevibacter thaueri | reverse complement strand
AACCGCTGGTTCAACGGAGATAGCCTGAAAAAATACTTAAATTAACCATTATTAAGTGAAAATAATTCAGGAATCCCCATCCTCTATAGGATGGGGTGGTTCAAGCTTATCGGTTGGTTGAGAGAGTTAGTTATATTTATTAAGCTAATTTTTTTTAAAAGATACGTATTTCAGGTGTGTGCGTATCTTTGGGACCATAACATTCAGTGAAAAAATAGTTACTCAGTTTTCAAATGCTCTTACTAAAAAACTAATAACCAATAACAAACAAACATACCTAACATGTACAAAAAAGGAACCGTCAACCTACCACTACACGGAGGCCATCCCCCAGCATGGCTATTCCAAAGAATGAAAAAACTATCCGGAGCACTAACAAGCGTAATAATAGAAGAATACAGTATAGAAGAATTTCTAAACAGAATAACAAATCCACACTGGTTCCAAGCATTCTCATGCGTACTAGGCTTTGACTGGCACTCATCAGGAACAACAACCACCACATTAGGAGCGCTTAAAGCATCCCTAACACCAGAAGAACATGGAATATACCTAACAGGAGGCAAAGGAGGAAAATCAAGAAAAACACCACAAGGAATAGAACATGCCGGAGAACTATTCAACCTAAAAACAAAAACAATCAACAACCTAATAAACACAAGTAAACTATCCGCAAAAATAGACAACTCATGCATCCAAGACGGATACACATTATACCAACACCACTTCTTCATCACAGAAAAAGGAGAATGGGCCGTAATCCAACAAGGACTAAACGCAAAAAACAAATACGCAAGACGCTACCACTGGCTAGGCAGTGAAGTAAACGACCTACTAAACGACCCCCACAGCGGAATATCATGCGATGAAAAAAACCCAAAAACACTAAACATGCCATCACAAGAAAGTAAACAAGCACAAAAAATCAGCGTAGACCTAATTAACGACAATCCAAATCACCTACGACAATACTTTAAAAGAAAAAACAACCAAATGCTTCTGGAAGACTATACAATGCCATCCCACCACCCCGTACTTGACATGGACATAAGTGATAAAGAATTTGAAGTTTTAACACGTGCATGGGAAATACAACCTGAAAACTATGAAGAACTAATCCTACTCAAAGGCATAGGACCTAAAAAAATAAGAGCACTAGCCCTAATATCTGATCTGGTATACGGAGAACCTGCAAGCTGGAAAGACCCAGTGAAATACAGTTTCACACATGGAGGGAAAGACGGTTTTCCATATCCCGTTGACCGGGAAGTATATGATAATTCAATACAAACAATAAAAGATGCAATAGATCAGGCATGTTTAAAAAAAGATGAAAAATTAAAAGCCATTAAAAGATTAGATGACTTTATCTCCTAACGGTTTTCATTATGAATATTAACATTTTTACCATGAGCTGTTGGTATAACTTCAAGGACAGGATTTTCAAATTCAAGATTAAATTCCTCTCCATCCATCAATAAATGTTGAAATACTGCAAGAGAAGATACTTCAGAATGAGGTTGTGTTGTAACAGACACATTCCAGTCAGCAGCCTTATAAACTTTACCCGGTACTTTAGATCCCCCTACAATGATTAAAATATCAGATCCGTCTTCACGAATCTCAGGAGTTATTTCATGCGCCTGTGAACCATACATTGTAAGATGCACAACTTTACCCCCATTTGATTTCCAGTTATTAATAACGCCCATATAACTTTCCACATATTCTATTTCAAAATCCCCACCGAATCTTGAAGCTGTATCTCTAACATTTTCCATTAAATGATTATCTCTTTCTCCTGCAAGGTATATTTTACTTGCACCGAATGCTCTGGCAGTTAAACAAACATGTGTGGTTATACGAGTATCTCTTTTTAATCTATGGTCCAATCTTAAAACATTAACATTCATATTAATCAGTTTTAATATTAGTTTTAAAAAATATATATAAATTTGGATGAGAAGAATCACATTTTTTTTGAAAAGAAAAATATAAACTGAAGTGGAGGTGATCAACAACCTACATGAGGTAAACATGTGAAGGATGAAAATATAATACATATCATTGATTTTTTGTGATTGTTCTCATCACTACTATGTTAATAATCTCATCATATATAAATGAATGTATGAATTAACTTCAATATTGATTTAACCTTGTGAAATTTAATTATAAAAAGAATAAAGAAATTGTCATAGCAAATAATGAGAATAAACGTCCCACTTCATTACTCATACCTAAAACATCACCATTTGCTAAAATAAAATTTCTTTTTGCTATTAATGCTATTAACATACCTGATACCATAGCACCAACAACACCCACAACACCAACAATTCCACCTAAAAGATATGAAATCAAAGCAACAATTAAAGTTGAAGCAATGTAATTAAGAGGATTTGTTTCATTAATAAAATAACTGCCAATTCCAGGAGTTAAAGGTTTTGATAAAAGTGCAGTGGTTAAAAGAGAAGTTTTAGCACTCATTTCACAAATCACAATTCCTAATATAAAATTATAATCAAGTATATTGTAAAATCCACCAATTGTAAGACTTGCAACAATGAATAATGTTGCCATTCCCCCAGCACCCACTGATGAATCCTTCATGACTTTAATTTTTTTATCCGCATCACCATGAACCATAACTCCATCAGCCATATCCATAACTCCATCAAGATGATTATAACCAGTTATTAACATTAAAAATGCATAAACAATAGTTGCTGTGAAAAAAGAATTTAAATGTAAAATCTCAAAAGACACATACCCACAAAATGCAGCTAAAAAACCAATGAATAAATGTAAAAATGGCCAAAACCAAGTTAATTTAGTCATATACTCAATTGATGTGAAAACATTAATTGGAAGTATTGTTGAAAATGTTAAAAGACCTAAAATTGATTTAAAAGGAGAAAATTCCTCATCTTCAAAATAATTATCTTCTTCCATAAAATTATTACTCCACAAAACTTTATTATCTATTAAATATATTATTATTTTTCATTCATTTAATTAATAGATATTGTTAAAATTTTGAAGTGATAATATATATTAATTATTTAATTTAAATCATATATCAAGATAAACAAATTAATTATTAAGGAATTTATGATTATGACTATAATTATTGACCCCCAAGGAAGTGGGATTGCAGGGAATATGTTAATTGGAGCATTTGTTGATTTAGGAGCAGATGCTGATAAATTAAAAGAGATAATGGAAACTTCTGCACAGGAATTTGGAGGAGTTAATGTTAAATTTAAAAGTATTTGTAAATCAGGAATCAAATCAACATTCTGTGATGTGGAAATGTTAAATCCTGATGAATCAGTTACTTTTAAAGAGTTTATTTCTAAAATCAACAGATTGGATTTGGAAGATAAAGTTAAAGAAACATCCATCAATATTTTTAAAAGAATTGCTGAAGCTGAAGCTCATGTTCATGATGAAAATATTGATACTGTTCATTTCCATGAAGTTGGTGCTAGTGATGCTGTAGCTGATGTTATTGGTTCTGTTTATGCTTTTTATTCCTTGGGTTTTGATAAGCGAAAAGTTATTGGTCTTCCAATTGCTGTTGGTGGAGGCAGGGTTAAAACTGCACATGGAATAATACCTGTTCCTGCTCCTGCTGTGGTTGAGATTTTAAAGGATGCGCAGATTTGTGGAGGGCCTGTTGATAGTGAACTTGCAACTCCAACAGGAAGTGCTATTTATATGGAGTTATGTGATGAGATAAAAGAGTTCATACCTTTAATTAAACCTGAGCAAATTGGATATGGTGCTGGTTTGAAAGATTTCAATCATCCTAATGTTTTGAGAGTGGTTGAATGCAAGAGTATTGTTGAAAATGATACGGTGGATGTTATTGAAACCAATATTGATCATTTAACTGGTGAGGAGATTGGTTATTTATTTGATAAGTTATTAGCTGCTGGTGCCAGTGATGTTTCTGTTACTCCAATCATTATGAAGAAAAATCGTCAGGGCAGTCTTTTGAAAGTAATTTCAAAAAGGGAGAATAGAGAAGTTATTGTTGATTGTATTTTCAAAGAAACTGGTAGTTTAGGTATTAGAATCAGCCCTAATATTCATAGAGGAGTTGCTAAAAGAGAATTTGTAAAAGAAAAATTTAATATTAATAATAAGGAGTATTTTGTGACTTTTAAAATTGCTTATGTTAATGGAGAGATTATTTCAAAAAGACCTGAGTATGAAGATTTGAAGTTTATTGCTGAAGATAGTGGTTTGGCTTTAAGAATTGTTAGGGAGTTGGTTAGATGAGAAAAGCAATTTCTGTTTTTTCAGGCGGTCTTGATTGTACTGTTGCTACTTGTGTTTATGATAAAGATTGGGATATTCATGCTATTACTTTTGATTATGGTCAGAAAGCATTTGAACAGGAGTTGAAAGCCTCCAAACATATTTGTAGTGAAATGGGTTGGAGTCACGAAGTTATTAAACTTGATTGGTTAGGTAATATTAGTGGTTCTAGTTTAAATACTGATGAGGACATTATTGAAGTTTCTGTTGATGATTTGGATGATTTAGATAAGAGTAGTGTGAGTGCAGGTAATGTTTGGGTTCCAGGTAGGAATACTGTTTTTACTTCCGTTGCCCTTTCATATGCTGAGAGTATTGGTGCTGAGATTATAATTGTTGGTTGGAATGGTGAGGAGGGAGCTACTTTCCCAGATAATTCTAAAGAGTATTTGGTTAAATTTAATGAGTTGATTGGTGTTGGTTCACCTGAAAAAATAAGGATTGAAGCACCAGTTATTGATTTGAATAAGAATGAAATTGTTGAGTTAGGTATTGAAATTGGTGCTCCAATGAAACTTAGTTATTCATGTTATAAAGGAGATTCTGTGCCTTGTGGAGTTTGTGAGAGTTGTGTGAGGCGAAATAGAGCATTTGATTATTTTGGTATTTAGTCAAATTATTTTAAATCATCACTCCAGGAATCTTCAATTGCAATATCCCTCCTTAAACAGTGGGATACCTGACTTAGTGAGTCATATACTTTTTCTAATCCTTCTTTGGATTTATCATAGTTTGATGCGCGTGATTTTTTAATTCCTATGTAGTTTGCTTCCGTGTATGCATCTATGTCTGCACCTAAGAATATGAATTCCCAGTCGTGATTGTTAATTAGGTTTTTAACTTGTTCTTTGGTGTATTCTCGTGAGGCGTTTTCTAATCCGTCTGTCATTATAACGAATAGGACTTTGTTGTTTGTTTTTCTGTCGAGAGTGGTGATTGCATTTCCTACTGCGTCAAGTAGTGCTGTGGTTCCTCCTACATAGTATTCTTCTGTGGTGAGTTTTTTTATTTCTTGGATTGGTTTTCTTTCATATAGGATGTCGTAGTTGTTGTTGAATAGTATTGTGGTTACGTATGTGTTTCCTTCTTCTTTTTTTTGTTTTTCTATGAAGGAGTTAAATCCTCCGATAGTGTCTTTTTCTAATCCGTACATTGATCCGCTGCGATCTAGTACGAATATTAAATCTATGTTATGTAGGGTTTTGTTTTTCATTTTTTCACATCCATAATATTTTGGTAGTTAAGTTGTGTGTAACTTACACACAATATATTAACATGTTCTTGTATTTAAACATTACGATTTTCAAAAAAAAATCCTATTCAATATTATCCAAAATATCCAAACCCTTAGAAGACAATCTATACAAACGACCTTTCTTTGAATTAGGATTAAGACACTCAACAACACCATTATCCCTTAAATCACGAAGAACATTAGAAATATGATTAGGTAAAATACCAGAATCCCCAGCAATTTGTTTAGGAATTTTAACACTTCCACCAATAGATTTAACAACCCTAACCCTATAAGAAGACCTATTAACATACTTTAAAAGCTCATCATCCATAAAAAACCATCCCATCTAAAAATTAAATTTTCTTACCACAATTCACACAAAACACATCACCCTCTGAAACCTCATGACCACAATAAATACAATAACCCACATGAGAATCCATAAACTCCTCCTTAGGAACAGGAACTTCACCAATAACAGGATTAGAATAAAAATCCCTTTGATTATCAATCTCAACAATCAACTCCCTCATAGTAGCAATTCTCTTAGAATCCGCAGGATGAGTTGAAAAAAAATCATGCTCATTACTATTATGAGAAGACATATCCTGCCAAAAAGAAGGAATAGAGGAAATATCATAACCCGCCCAATGAATAATCATCATCCCCAAACGGTCAGCTTCAAGCTCCTGATCTCTTCCCCAAGGATTCATTAAAAAAAATTGAGAACCAATACTAGCAACATTAGTAGCTGCTCTTGTAAGAGAACCTAAACCCCCAAGACCAACCAAATCCATAGCAAAACTACCAATCCAAGCAGCAGAAGTAATTGCATTTTGAGCATTTTGAGCACTCATACGAGTTCTAGTATGATCTAAAAGTGCATGAGCCATTTCATGACCAAGAATAAAAGCAACCTTTTCTTCCGTATTTGCAATAGAAAGAATACCTGAAAACATTACAATCTTACCCCCAGGCATGCAAAAAGCATTTACAGTATCATCACCAACCAGATGAACATCCCAGTCATAATAATCCTCAACATAATCCAATCTACCAATTTGAGATAAATAATTTTCAACAGCCCGGATTAATTTAACAGCAACATTAATCACAATCTGACCGTTAGAAGTATTATCCAGAAGTTGTGATTGATTAATCATAGCATAATATTCATTATAGGAATCTTCAAGTAATTTATCATCATTAACCATATCAAAATGTTTTTTACCAGTGAAAGGATTAATTTCACTTCTATCATCTTTTCCCATAATATTGATTATTAGTAGTTTGTGTATATATAGATATATGTTTAAATACATTCCAACATCCCCATGACATGACAAAAATAATTAAACAAACATCCCCAGTATTTGGAAATTAAATATTCAACAAATATAAATCAATATAAAAACCATAAATAGTAAAAATATTAAACGACTAATTGATTATTTGGATAATTAAATTATAGCAAAAAAATAAACCCCCACCATAACTAAAAAAAAATGAAGTAAAACACATAAAACCCACAAGATTCTTAAACAAAAAATTAAAATAAAATACAAAAATATCAACAATTAAATATTAATAAAAAATAAAAATTAAATATGGTGATAAAATTGTTAGAAGCATATTTACCTTTCATAGGATTAATCATATTTGGAAACATAGAAAACTTGATTCTAGCATCACAAGGTGTTGTTCAAGGCGTTAACCCCAAAATATTAGGCGGATTAAGTATAATTGCTGTTATAATATGGCTAGTTATTGGAACCGTAGCTACAGAAGTAGCAATCCAATATTCAAACTACATCACATTTATAGGTGGCCTCGCCATATTCATATTAGGTGTTCAAGCAATTCATGAAGCAATCAAAAACATTAAAACAAAAAAAGGAAGTGAGAATAATGGTTAATTTAAAAGATTATGCACCATTTACAGGATTACTTATTTTTGGAAACATAGAAAACTTAATTCTCGCATCACAAGGAGCAGTTGCACATGTCAATCCATACATACTAGGAGGATTAAGTTTAATTGCAGTAATCATATGGTTATTGCTTGGAACATATGGAACAAAAATAGCTATAAAATACGCTGATTACATTGAAATATTCGGAGGAGTAGCCATTATCATATTAGGAATTCAATCAATGATTGAAGCTATGGGAATAACACTTTTCCCTTAAACAGTTTTCATTAGAGAAAAGACTCCGCAAAAAAAAATAACATAATAGAGATTAATTTTAAATCTCTATTTTTTAACTACTACTTTTGATTTGACGGTTTCTTTTTTGTAACTAATTTTCATACGGTATTTTTTACCAACTTTGAGTTTTTTGGATTTTTTCTTAAATTTAAGTTTAATTTTTCCTTTGTTTATATGCTTTATAGACAATTTAATTTTTGATACTCCCTTCTTGTTGGTTTTTTTAGTGAATTTTTTACCTTTGATTTTGAATGAAACCTTTTTTTTTTCGCAATTGCTGTTTTATTGCTCCATTTGAGAGTTGCTTTCAATACTATTTTCTTGGTTGACTTCTTAACTTTGAATGTTTTTTTGGCCTTTAAAGTATTTTTAACATTAACCGTGTTTTTAAGAATAAATCCTTTATATTTTGAAGTGATAATATAGGTTTTTGGTTTTAAATTAACAGGTAGTGTTGCATAACCTTCATTATTAGATTTTACAGTATATGTTATGCCATTTACAGTTATTTCCACAATTTCTCCTGCTGCAAGATCTCCATTGGTGTCGAATACTTAGATTTTATAATTGTTTTAAATATAATCGGATACAAGAAAATCAATTATATTCCTATGTTTCAGACCTCCCCCTGAAAAGTCCATTTGATCCATGCTCAGCACATACTTGTCAAAGTTATCATTGATTTTTGCAAGACCTGAAAATTCTCTTTCAATTGTTTCATCACTGGATAGCATGTATGTTACTTGGATATAGATTTTCTCTTTGTCTTTTGTGCAGACAAAGTCTATTCCCTTTTCGTTTAAAATTCCTATTTTTACATCATATCCTCTGCGAAGCAATTCTATATATACGATGTTTTCCAGAATTGAACCTATGTTTTCTATTTCTCCATATTTTGCCCGGTAGAATCCATGATCAACCAGATAGTATTTTTCATTGTGCAATAATACTTTTTTTCCTTTGATGTCTTCTCTTTGGGCTTGATGGATGAAACATGCATTTTTTGAGTATAATAGGTAATCTAGAATTGTGTCCTTTGCTATTTTTCTTCCATCATGCTTCATGTATTTTGATATGTTTGTTGCTGAGAAGTTTTTTGCCATGTTCATTATGACATAGTTAAGTATTCTGTTGAGCATGTCAGTATTTCTGATGTTATGTCTTGTTATGATGTCTTTTAGGAGTATGGTATTGTATATGTCTGATAGGTAGGAATATTTGTCTTGCCTAGCTACCTGTTGTATCGGCGGCATTCCCCCATATTCAACATATTCTTGAAATAGTTCGTTCAGGTTGTCCACATCACTGTTTTCCATTTCATTTTTATATTGGATGAATTCGGAAAATGAAAATGGATATATATTGATTTGGTAGTATCTTCCAGATATGAGTGTTGCCATTTCTCCTGAAAGCAGTTCTGAATTTGACCCTGCGATATATAAATCACAGTCAAGATCCACCCTGCATGCATTGATGCTTTTTTCCCAGTTTTCCACATTTTGTATTTCATCAAAAAGCAGATAAACTCTACCTTCAGTATTTTCTGTCAGTTTTGCAATGCATTCATCAAGTTGTTTGAAGTTTTCTATTTTATCGTATTTCATTGATTCAAAAGATATCAAGAAAATGTTTTCTTCAGGTATTCCTCTGTTTTTGAGTTCTTCATAAATGCTTTTTAAAAGGTATGTTTTTCCGCTTCTTCGAACTCCCGTAATGATTTTGATTGGTTCTTTATCTATTAATCGTTTTATCTTGTTTAGATAAAATTTTCTTTTTATCATTTTTTCCACAACATCTTTACTTTTAATAATTTATTGTACTTTAAACCATATAAATATTGTAGATTATACTCGACAAAAAGTATAAAAATAACATAATTGTAGAATACAATAGACAAAATTGTTAACATTAACAAACTTGTAGAGTGCAATCTACAAAATAATAGCAGCAGTACAACAAAATCGCCCATATAATAGCATTACTTTATTAAATATAGGCATTACCATTTGTGGCCAGCATCTTTTCCGTGGAAAAATAATTGGATGAAAAGTCATGTAAACCAATATTTATATAACTAACTATTTTAGTTAAAACCTAATGAATTGGAACATATTTCAATCATAGATCTAATTAAAAGACATTATTAACAACAAGACAAAAATAAGATAAAAAAAACCAATACCCATTGTGTTTATTGGTCGACACCTATTCATGTTTAAAACACAGATACTCACCAGTACCGACCAACATTTGTGCAGATGTAATATTATCCAGTTAAATTCATATTACATTTTATGGGCAAAAATATGATTAAAGCAATAAAAAAAATATTCATCTAAAAAGATATTAACTAAGAAAAACAAATATGACTATTAGAAATAGATTATAATGAGGCATGATATCCATGGAAATTTATCATGGAAGTACAGTGATTGTAAAAAACCCAGAAATCAGAATAGAAAAGTTCAATAAGGATTTTTACTTCGGGTTCTACTGTACATTTATGGAACAGCAGACAATTCGTTGGGCGACAAGATTTGGCGAAGGCATTGTTAATATATATGAATATGAACCGAACAATTCGCTGAAAATTCTTAAATTTGAAAAAATGACTGAAGAATGGTTGGATTTCATAATAGCCTGTAGAAGCGGAACATCACACGATTGGGACATTGTTGAAGGCCCAATGGCAGATGATACAATCTACAATTACATTCAAGAATTTCAAGATGGAAAAATCTCAAGAGAATCCTTCTGGGCATTAGTGAAATTCAGATATCCTACTCATCAAATTTGCTTCAACACCGAAAAAGCACTTAAAACCATCAAATTCAAAGAAGCGAGAGAAGTTCATGGATAAAAACAACAATTCCCTATTCTACACCTGCAGTTTAGTCGAGTTCATTTCAAGACAGACTAAAAATAAACCAAAAGACATTGTTGAATATCTTGGCAATGATCTGGAGAGAATATATAACTATCAAGACGTGTTTCATTGCGAACCAATCGAAAAAGTGGCTGATGATTTTATAACCCGTAACAACATCCCAACCGGTGAATTTGACAATATTTCAGCATGCCAATACAATGTTCCAGATTACTGGGAAATCGGAGAAGTATTCGAAAGATTAATCGAAGACAACTTTGCTGAAGAGAATGTATTTGATGGGATAAGAAAAGTATACTCATCATGGATGGTAGAAAAAATACTGAATTTCAATTCAGATTTATATTATCAATCAAGAGAATACTTAAGTGAATGCTATAAAGCCGGAGAAATTATTATCTCCTAGCATTAATTGTTGTCTAAAACTACAAAAACCAATACTCACTGCATTCATTGGTCGGTACCGACACCATGATTAAAACAAATACTCAATAGTACCAACCACCATTCGTGCAAATGTAATGCCATAATTAATGTTAACTTCAATCCAACATCACCCTCAAAGTTTAGACATTGACCCCCGACTTTAGTAAAGGTTTGATGTATACTAGTTGAAACCATACTCCATTTTAGAAATAGTGTCCGTTAATGTGAATCACGATGCATTAAAATTAAAAATAGGAATTTAATCAACAATACATTATTTGAAAGACAAAACTAAAAATAGTTTATTAGAGTAATCTTTCAGCTTCAACTATGAATTTTTCAGCCAGTATGATTCTTTATTTGACAATTTCTTTTGAAATTATATCAAAAGCATCATAATCTGCATTATCCCTTAAAGATTTCAGATTATAAAAAAAATATACAGAAGAAAAAGTAGAAGAACTAAAAAAAGAAATAATGGAATATTATGAACTATTTTTCAAATTATTCGACCAACAAAGCTATGAAAAAACAATAAATTACACAAATTTACTAAAACAAGAAATAAAAATTTTCCAGAACCTTTAAAAAGTCACATAATTGACAATTTTTTCCCAAATTACAAAAAATTCTTAAATTTCCTTAAAAAAGAACATTACCAAAAATTAGAACGAACAAACAATCAATTAGAAAATATAATGTAAATACCTTACCAAAATCAGAAAAAAGAAAATTTAGAACATTAAATGGAGTATTTAATTAAATACACCATAGAATAAATAATTGATAAAAAATCAAAAAAAAACCAACTAACAAATTGACAGTCCCTTCCGACATACCCCCATTAATTTTAATAAATATTATGTACAAATTAATATTTATTATGAAAAAACTATTGTTGATTTTTGTTATCTTTCTGATTATGGGTGCTGTAAGTGCTCATGATAATTTAAACGGCACGGATTCAATTCTAAAAGACAGTGAATATAATTTAAATGTTGAAGATGCTGTGGAAGTAGAGCAAAACAAATATATTCCTGTTGAAGTTAAATCCGATGAAGCCTGGAGTCTGAATGTCTATATTGATGGGAAGGAATCTCCTGTAAATGATGATTTTTCCAATGTGTCCTATGACCAGATTGACATTCCCACTAGTGTTGTAGTTGATGGAGAGGAAGTACCTCTAACTGTAGGCAGTCATAGGATGATTTATGAGTTTAAATTCATCAATACAACTTCACTTTATAAACCCGAGGTCACGGTCGATGAATCTGATTTGTATTTTGACTTCCAGCCCATCAGATCACTTAAAAATCCTCAAAATGCTATTTATCGCTTCAACACACAGTTAAATATTATAGGGTCAACAGAACCTGCAACCCAAATATTAACTCCAGACAATATTTCAGTAACATATTCCGATACATTTTTTGTCAGCATTAAAGGGATAACTTCAGCCGATGCAAGCTTTTATATCGACGATAAACTTTTCACTTCAGATTATGTTGATGAAATTTCCTATGAAACGGAATTTGACTCAAGCAAACTGGCGGTTGGGTCTTATAATTTTGTATGTATTATTGAAACAGATAAATTATATGGGGAGTATGGTGTCCGTGCTGACTTTTCAGATTCGGAGCTCCATATCACTTTTTCAAAATCTTCAAGTGTTCGGACACCAAACAGATATAAAATAATAGTCAATACTACTTTAAACGTCTGTGATATTCCGGATTTAAATCCGATTTATGTAAATGCTCCTGAAATTGATATTGCTCATACCAGAAGCATTCCAGTTTACCTTGAAGGTGAAGGTACAGGAAATCTCACAGTATTTATTGACAGTAAAAAGGTTTATGACAATCCAATTTCCCTTAAATGGACAAATCCATTATATATTCCAACAAAATCCAATGTAGATTATTTTGATGTGGGAGCTCATGATTTGTCATTTGAATTTAAACCTTCTAACAGTTATATTAGTTACACACCGAAGATATCATGCAACAACAATGAATACACATTCAGTTTCACAAATTCAAAACAAAGCTATGACTTTTTAAATGACAAGTATATCATAAACACAAAACTTAATATTTTAAAGAAAAACACAGAATTTGTACCAATAGTTTCCAAAGATTCTGTTAATATTGTTCACACCAAAGACATCAACCTTAAAATTGAGGGTTTGGATGAAGTATATAATCTGACAGTTTATGTGGATGATGTTGAAGTCTATGACAGACAGATTTCAAACAATACCATTTCCATTAAAACATTCACTCCAAGAGAATCAATTGATGAGACAAATGAAAAAGACATCAAAGAGGGAACCCACAGCTTAAGATTTGAATTTCATGCATTACATGAATATGACGTTGAAGGTGAATTTAAAAACAATGTGATGAACTTTAAATTCACTCAGAAAAATTCTAACACTAATTATGTGGGAATTAATTATCAGTTAAATACTTCTTTAATTGTCACACAAAAACCGGAAACCGTCCATATCCTCAATGTCAAAAACAACAATTATTTTGACGATACCGAGTTTATTGTTAAAATGGACACATATAAACCGGAAATTGGCGAAGACTGGGACGATGAGGATGAAAATCCTATTGGTACACAGGATGTCGGAATCATTGTAAGTAATGCCAACGGTGAGGTCTATAAAGGTGATGGTTTTATTAATGTCTACAAACGCCAGATTTGGAATTACGATTTTGAAAATGAGTTGCTTTCAAAACCAGGTAAATATACAATGAAAATTATCAATCTTGCAGACAACACATATGACACTGCATCATTTGAAGTTAAAAAGGTAAACAGCATATTTTCAAGAAAATATTCCTCCAATGATTTTGAAGTGTTGTTCAATCTTGATTTCTCATCATTTAAGGGAAACATTAATGAACCTTGCATTGTTACTTTAGATGGTAAGGAAAAATCTGTAAATATCGGAAAATACTCATCAAAAGGCAAAAACGAAGTGCTTTTTAAAGATGTTGATCCTGGAGTGTACACTGCAACATTTTCAGTTAATGGAAATGATATATATAATGATGTTACTTTAAAACTGAAGGTTACAGTTAAAAAGGAAAATCCTGATGTTACTTATGAAAAAAATGGTAATAAAATTGATTTAAAAATTAATATTCCTAAATCCAAAACCGATGCTGTTCTGGTTGTAAGTGCAGGCGGAGTTAAAAAGAAATTCCCGGTTGACAAAAATACAGGCCACATAACAGCTGATTTCAGCAGTTTGAACTCCGGAAGCTATGATGTTGAAATTTTCTTTGAGGGCAATGAAAGATATAACTCAAAATCACTTTCCACTTCAATTGATATATCACATCCGGCTCCTCAGCCACAGCCTCCGATTCCTGATCCGCAGCCACAACCTCAACCCGGAAACGATGACAATGAGTCTGGAAAGGGTGTTGGAAATAACACTGGTGGAACAGGCACAGGTAGTGGTGACGGTAATGTTACAGGTAGTGGAAACGGTAATTATGACCGAAAATTACCTATTAATGTCAAAGGTTCCAATGGAGATTTCGGTTCTCAGGGAAGCGGACACAGTGGCGGTGTCAAAAGTTATGAAATATCTAAAATAATCAAGAATCTCAATGAAAATTCATTTGAACAGATGATGGTTATAATTGCTACACTTGTTCTTTTAATTATAAGTTTCGTCTATGAAAGACATGACGATGATACCGAAGAATATTAGTTCTTTTTTTTCAATTAATTTAAATATCATTATTTCCATAAATTACATTAATATTCTCAGAATATTGAAAAAAAAAATTGAGTTGTTTATATGAGAATAAAAAAGATAATGATTATAACATTTATGTTATTTTTTGTTTTGACAGTGGCTGCAGTAAGTGCCGCCGATGATGTCGCATCGAATAACTTAAATGCCACTGATAGTGATATTGTAAATTATGATGCAGATGACTATGACCTGTCTGTAAATTTTGATGAAAATATATGCATTGATGAATCTGATAATGAGTATGATGAGGACGCAGAAATTGCAACCATAACTCCCCCAAATACTAATGTTAAAGGTAGTTTCCAAATAAAAAAGGAGAATGGTGATGTAGTAGTAAGTATGGACTTTAAAAAAAAAGCGAACTGGAAATATGATGATGATTTAGATGAATATTACGGTTCCATATGTTTAAAAGATCTTAATTTAACCAAAATCAGTAATGGAGATGTACTGTATTTCAAGTTCCTCGAAGGTAGTGACGGAAACTATAATGAAGTTAAAGATCTTACAGAAAAATATAAGGTTAATTTAACTTCATCAGTTCTGAAATTATCTGAAATGGATGATGAAACCGAGTTTGAAGGATACATCCATCAGGTCAATAACACTAACCTTAACTCTCCGGATGTAAATTTCATTCAGGTAATTGTTTCTAAAAAGGATGGAACTTTCACAATATCTCTTGATGGAGAATATCAAATATTTGAAGAGGATTTAAATACTACTCAAAGAAAGTATACTAAATTCATTGATGAAAATGATGATGAATATCTTAGTTTTCTATTTTCATTAACTGATTTAAACAATTTCATTGCAAATTCTCCACAATTAAACGCAACTTCATTTAAAAATCTGGTTGACAAAAAGAACCTCAGTTCTGGAAGTTATATGGAATTTGAAGTTGGAAGTGATGAATTTGAGGAAATGATTTTCACAATAACTCCTGATAATGAGTTATTATTCTATGAATCCGATGATTATGATGTCGAAGCTATAAATTTAAAAACTGAAATGTATGGAGAATTTCAGAAAGTTGCTGTGATTAATTACGCAGTTAAAAAAGGTATAAATGGTAGAGTTATTGTTTATCTAAATGATGATACTCTTCCTGCATTCAACAAGACATTATCTGAAATGTCACATGTTGTAGATAAAAATAATGATGAGTTCTATATTTATGCCATAACTATTGAAGATTTAAACATAACCAAAGAGGGCAGTTATGTGCTTAAATACAATCTCTACGATGACAATAAAAATGCAATTATATTACAATATGATTCTAATGACATTGATACTTTGGAATTATATAAAACACATACTGTAACAGTTGATAATGTATCTGTAAAAATCATTGCAAAATCCACTCCGTTCTGGGCTAATAACACTGCTGTAATTAAAATCATCGATCCGTCAGCAGCACAAAGTGATCAGGTATTTATTTATGTTAATGAAAATAAGATTCCAATTATAATTAATATTACTGAATGTGAAAAATCAACTGATGGAAACTATTCAATTTCTCATAAACAGTTAGGTCTTGGAGTTGGAAAATATAATTTAAATGTTACATACAAAAAAGTTAATTTAAATTATGATATTAATTTAATTTCAGGTATGAGCATTGTAATCATGAATGATGAAACTGTTTATACTACATTCAATGATGTTTTCGCTTATATTGGTCTTGCGGATTTTGAGAATGATGATATTAGTAAATATTACGATGTTGGTCAACTCAATGTGACTTTATGTGATAAAGACAGAAATGTGGTGGGAACTTTCCAAACAGACATTGATGATCTTGCAGTAAATTATGACCCTGATATGGGGGTTTATTTCATAAAGACTAATGACATAAATAATCTAGTAGGAAATTATACTGTTTTTGTAACTTATATGGATGGACATGGTTATAATTTCACCGAAAAAGGTACAATATTATTTAAATCATTTGAAGCTTCTGATTACGGAGCATCAGTTAAAGAAATTGTCAAAAGTAAAAATGATGCAGCAATAATATTTGCAGATATTCCTTTAGAATTTGATATCTATGTTGAAGTTGACGGAAATAAAACTAGATTTGATGAGGAAGATATTTCAACTAAAATAAAAGTAGCTGAGCTTGGAAATCTTAAAGATGGAATTCATTCTGTAGTTGCATACATAATAGATAACAGAAATACACGTTATAATCTTACAAGTGGCAATCTCATTGTTGACTTTGAAGAAAACGCAGATATTCAGCTTGCAGTTAAAATAAATGACATTGAAGAAGGTAATATGGCCAATATTACAGTTACAACCAATTCCACATTTTCCGGCGATGTTTTAGTTAAAGTTGGAGATGCAAACTACACTGTAAGTGTTGTTAAGGGTATTGGAAACCTTCCGGTTTCAAACCTTGCACCAGGCACCTACAATGTTGCTGCTGTATTTAAATCAAATGGAATATTCAATGATGGTACTGCAACTGATTCATTCAAGGTAACTGTAAAACCTGTGCCTTTAAATCTTCAGCTTGCAGTAACTAATATTGAAGAGGGTAATGTGGCCAATATTACAGTTACAACCAATTCCACGTTCACTGGGAATATTTCAGTTAAAGTTGGAGATGCAAACTACAGTGTAAGTGTTGTTAAGGGTATTGGAAGCCTTCAGATTCCAAACCTTGCAGTAGACACATACATTGTAACTGCAACATTCAAATCAAACGGTATTTTCAATGACAGTACTGTATCTGCTTCATTCAATGTAACTGCAAAACCTGTAATTCCAGTTAACCCAGTTACTCCAGCTAACGAACCTGTTATTAAACTCATTCTTAAAAAGGTTAAAATTAAAAAGTCAGCCAAAAAACTTGTTCTTAAAGTTACCTTAAAAATCAACGATAAATTCATTAAAGGTAAAACCATTAAATTCAAGTTCAACAAAAAGACTTTAAAATCCAAAACCAATAAAAAAGGTGTTGCCAAAGTAATTTTCAAGAAGAAATTCCTCAAAAAGTTAAAACCTGGCAAAAAATTTAAATATCAGGTTTCCTACGGTGAAAAAACTGTTAAAAACTATGTAATAGTTAAAAAATAAACACCCCTCACCCATCACCACTTTTTTCTTTTTTAAAAACACAATCTACTAAATTCTCAAATGTATAATTCACTAAGAGGGATTAAAATATTTCACTATGGTATTTTGCAATAATTTTCAAACACCTCTCATTTTTTATATACTTCAAAAATAAGATTACTTTTTAACTTTATTGTGCAAGAATTCTCCGGCTTCTTTAAGCCGGGGATGAATTGCACATTTTAGTGGGTTAGTGTCTATATTTTTTTTATGTGGATGGGGTGGTGAGTTAGATAGGATTGGATGATTG
>SUTL01000041.1 GCA_015062925.1 Methanobrevibacter thaueri | reverse complement strand
ATGGGTTCGAAGCCCATTGGGCCCATGTTATTATAAAATTTTATTTCATTGTTTGCTCCGGTGGTGTAGTCCGGCCAATCATTTCGGCCTTTCGAGCCGAAGACTCGGGTTCGAATCCCGGCCGGAGCACTTTAAAAAAATTTGTTAAGATTTTTAATGGTTTCTATGTATCCTTTGTTTTGTATTATAAGCGGGGGTGCCCGAGAGGCCAAAGGGGACAGGCTTAGGACCTGTTGACGCAGGTCTACCAGGGTTCAAATCCCTGCTCCCGCACTTTAACAATTTTTTTTATTCATAATATCAATGCCGGGGTAGGGTAGGCGGTCATCCTCCGGGACTGTGGATCCCGGGACTCGGGTTCGAATCTCGGCTCCGGCCCCATTATATAAATAATACTATTTTTCTAAAATCATTATTATCAATCTCAGTTTTCAAATGCTCTCTCATTCTATTTATATACTGATAAATCTAAAATGTTAATTAAAGAGTGTTATCATGGCGAAAAAAGGATCTGCTGAAGAAAGAGATTTGGTGCATAAACTTTGGGAAAGAAAATTCGCAGCAATGCGTGCCCCAGCATCTGGAGGAGCAACAAAAAGACCTTTACCAGATGTTCTAGCAGGAAATGGTAAAATCTATTTAGCAATAGAAGTAAAAACAACTACAAAAGATAAAGTCTATATTGAAGAAGAACAAATCAATTCTTTATGCGAATTTTCAAAAATATTCGGTGCAAAACCATATATTGGTGTGAGATTTAAATACACTAAATGGTATTTTTTAGAACCAAAAGACACACCAAGAACCCGTACCGGAAATTACAAAGTTGAAAAAGATTATGCTGTTGAAAAAGGTTTTGAAATTGATGAAATAGCAGGAATTGATAAGCAAATCAAATTCGACTAATTGCAAATATTTATATATAATTAAAATCAAACTTATTATTGTATGTTATGTGGGGTTATGGTGTAACCTGGCAGCATCGGGGACTCCAGTTGTCTTTGAAGAAATTATACGCGTAACTGAACAGTACCTGTTGTGATGATCAATTGGAGTACTGAGGCAAGAGACATCCCCGGATTGGGGTTCAAATCCCTATGACCCCATTTTTAATACAAATCTTATTTTTTCAAAACTTTTAATTACCATTTAAATTAAAATATATTCTCATGACTTCAATAGTTTTTATTTTAGGATATAATTTTGATTCAAACTGTTATCTAATAAATAATCACATACTAGTTGACACAGGTGCAGGTCACAATAAAGATTATTTATTCTCCAAACTAGAAGAAAATAATGTTAAACCAGAAGATATTGATTTAATTATTAATACACACTGTCATTTCGACCATATTGGTGGAAATTACTTTTTCCCAAATGCTAAAATTGCAGTTCATAAATTAGATGCAATTTCCATTAAAAATCAGGATTCATTAGGCACATCTCAAAATGCATTCACATTATCACAAGATAATTCCAGAGTAGATATTGAATTAGAAGATGGGGATGAAATAGAGGGATTTAAAATAATTCACACTCCGGGACATACCAGTGGAGGAATTTGCCTTTGGGATGGGGAAAATCTAATCAGTGGAGATACAATTTTTGCCGGTGGTGGTGTTGGACGTGTTGATATTGGTGGAGATTATCAGGATATGAAAAATAGTGTTGAAAAACTAACTAAACTTGATGTTAAAAATATTTATTGCGGTCATGGACCGTGTGTGGAAGGAAATGGAAAAGAACATATTAAAATGTCTTATTCATTTCTCTAATATTTTAGTAACTTTCTTTAAAGTTCCTCTTTTAATAAGCAGGGAAACTTTTTCTCCATACTCTATGGTGTCATCTGGTTGTGGTATTATGAGGTTCCCGTTTTTATAAGTGGCTATGATAATATAATCTTTTGTTGGTGAAATTTCTCCAAATCGTTTTCCAACAACTTTTTTATTTGTTATTGTCATCTCACTTATCTCAGCATCTCCTTCACCAAGTGTTGTTAATTTTGATGCTCTTGGATTAGTTACGTATTGTGCAAGGTCTCTTGCTGCACTTAATTCTGGGCTTATTACTTTGTCAATTCCAACTTCTTTAAATGCTTCTTCGTGATCAGGGTTACTTACACGTGCAATTATTCTTTCAACATCATATTTTCTAACCAGAATACATGATAGTAGGTTTGCTTCATCGTTTCCGGTTGTGGCTATGAAAATATCTGCATCTTCAATATTTGCTTCTTCAAGTAATTTAGAATTAGTCCCGTTTCCACATATAACAAGTGCATCAAGTTCGGATATGACTTCATTACATAATGCATCGTCACTTTCGATTAATGTAATGTCAACACCTGCGTCAATTAATATATTTGCAAGAGAAAGTCCAACACGACCTCCACCCATAATTATTGCATACATTTTCAATCTCCCCTTTCAATGTATTGATAATGAATATTTATTTTAATAGTAATATATACTTATCTTTTAAATATTTCAAATCCTGCTCTTAATGTGATTAGTACAGGGTATATTTCTAATCTTCCAGTCCACATATTGAATATGCTAATTATTTTTAACGGGTCTTCAAGTGAGAAATTAATCTCTCCCAGGGTTAATCCAACATTTCCCTGTATGGAGATAGTATCAAATAAACTGTTGAACGGGTCATGACCATATAAACAGAATAAAGACCATGTTATTAAGATGCATATTAAGTATAATGTGATGTAGTTTCCTGCATTACTAATGTTTCGTTCTGTGATTTTTGTTTTTTTGGAGAATTTAATAGCTACGACTCTTCCTTCGGGGGATAATATTTCACGGATATGTTTGTAGATTCCTTTAAAGAATATGATTACTCTTGAAAGTTTAATTGCTCCTACTGTTGATCCGCTGGATCCTCCTATTAACATTAATCCCATAATACAGATTATTACAAATGATGGCCAGCCAAGCATCATATCAGTTCCCTGTACACTGGCTCCGGTTGTTGTTGCAGCTGAGACTATTGTGAATACTAATTCAATCGGCACTATTGTTGAGACAAAATAAAGTATTATACTTACAACGGCAATTATTGATATCATTACTTTAAACTGTATATCTTCAATTAAGGATTTTCCTTTTGTTTTAATTATTTTATGATGGGCCATGAAACTGGTTGCTCCAAGTATCATTAAAATTATTGATATGAAATAGATTATGTTGCTGTGGTAAAATCCCATATTCGCATTTTTAATACTCATACCCCCTGTGGATATTATTGTAAATGTGTTACACACTGAATCGAAAAAAGGCATTCCTGCAAGACAGTATAATATAATTCCTGCTGCAGTATAAACTAAATAGATTTTAATTGTATGTTCCAGTGTTGTTTTAATACTTGGTTTTAAACGTTCTTCACGCGCTTCTGATGCATATAATTTTGATGATGCAGTTCCTGGTTTTGTTAAAATCGCAACAATCATCACAATTATTCCAAGCCCTCCAATCCATTGCTGAAGTGATCTTAAAAATAAAATACTGTGAGGTAGGATTTCAACATTCTGATACATTGTAACACCACTTCCAGTTAAAGCGGACATACTTTCAAAAACACCATTAACAAAACTCAAATCACTTACCATTACCATGATAAGTCCGCCAATGATACTTGCCCATAACCATGATAATGCTGAAATAATCATCCCATGTTTCAACCGCATTGTCTTAACATTGTTTTTATTAAAAGCTTTGGTGCAGATAAATCCTAAAACAATGGAAATAAGACTTGGAATTAAAAATCCTATAAAATTAAATTCGAAATATATTAAATCAATTATTATTGGAACAAGACACATTATTCCAATTCCTATCATAATCATTCCTGAATTTTTTACCACGGTAAATAAATCTCTTTTGTTAATATATCTCATTGTGTAAATATTGATTAAAATTCTATATAAATATTTAAGTAGAAAGTTTCATAATTTAAAGTATAAATTATTAATCAAAACATGGAGGTCATAAATTCATGGATCGTAAAACAATATTATTATTAGGATTTAGCCTTCTTATTTTAGCTATAATGTTATGGTTTGTAGGTATAGATAAAGTAATAGGTGCTTTAAAAGTAGCTAATATGAGCATTATAGCTTTAGCTATTGGGGTTCAGATTTTCACTTATTTCTTATACACTCTACGTTGGCAAGTGCTTAATAAAGTTGCTAATATGGATGTGAGTTTTAAAAATCTTCTTCCGATGGTTCTGGTTGGTCTTGCAGTAAATAATATCACACCATCAGGACGTGGAGGAGGAGAACCTGTAAGAGCGTATCTTTTATCAAAACAAAAAGATTATTTGATGGAGGAAACATTTGCAACAGTTGTAGCTGACAGAGCATTAGATACATTCCCATTCATTGTTCTTGCAGCAATCACAGTAGCCGCCATGGCATTATCATTTAATTTTGATTTATGGTTAATCATAATAATGATTATTGCTGTAATTGTCATTGTTGCAATTTTAATAATATTAATCTACATGTGTATTAATCCTGGATTTGGAAAACGTGTTGACGGCTGGATTGTAGGTCTTGTCAGAAGATTTTATAAAAAAAATACAGTTGAATTAGAAGAAAAAATACATGGGGTTATTTTCGGATTCCAAGACACCATGAAACTATTAATATCAAACAAAAAAGGATTATTAATAACAATTCCATTATCATTTGTCATATGGATTTTTGAAATCCTAAGAGTATATTTAGTATTCTTAGCATTCGGTGCTAATGTTGATTTTGTTGTAATTGGAGAAGTATTTATCGTAGCCTGTCTTGTAGGTATGATTCCATTACTCCCAGGAGGTATTGGGGCAATTGATGGATTAATGATTATATTCTACTCTGCAGCAGGAATCCCATCCTCAATAAGTGCAGCAGCAACAGTTATAGAAAGATTAATATCCTTCTGGATGGCAACAATAATAGGATTAGTAATACTGCCATACTATGGATCATCTGTTTTAGATAAAATCTCTTTCAATCAATCAACAAAGGAAATTGAAGGGCCTGATGAGGATAATGATGAAGAATGAATAATTTAACATTATCAAATAGAAAACTTTATTTTAATATATTTTCATAAATCAATATTATCACAAAAAAAATATTATTAAAATAAAAAAATTTTTTGGTGAATAAATATGGAAATTAATGGTGTAGAAATTAAAGATACTTATGCAGAAGGTTTTGGAATCAAAGTAACTAGAATTTTAGTTACCGCAGCAACTGAAGAATTAGCAAAAATCGCAGCAACAGAAGCAACAGGTTACGGAACCTCTGTTATTGGATGTCCTGCAGAAGCAGGTATTGATTGCTTTGTACCAGCAGAAAACACTCCTGATAAAAGACCAGGTTATGTTATCATGATTTGTCAAGGAGGTAAAAAAGCACTTGACCACGAATTAATGGAAAGAATCGGAATGTGTATTTTAACCGCTCCAACCGCAGCAGCATTCAATTGCCTCGAATCAGAAGATGTTTTAAAAACTGGTAATAAATTAAAATTCTTCGGTGATGGATTTGAAACTGAATTAGAAATTGAAGGAAGAAAAATACACTCAATCCCAATCATGTCCGGAGACTTTTTAGTTGAATCAGCATTCGGATACAAAGACGGTGTAGCAGGAGGAAACTTCTTCATCTTAGCAAAAGACCAAATGACTGGCGTAAAAGCAGCTCAAGCAGCAGTAGAAGCAATATCCAAAGTTGAAGGAACAATCACTCCATTCCCAGGAGGTATGGTTGCATCCGGTTCTAAAGTAGGATCAAACAAATACTCAAAATTCTTAAACGCATCAACCAATGAAAAAATGTGTGTAACCTTAAAAGACAAAGTAGACTCAGACATCAGAGACGATGCTGACGGAGTATTTGAAATCGTAATCGACGGTGTTGACGAAGACTCTGTAAAAGCAGCTATGAAAGCAGGTATTGAAGCAGCATGTGCTGTTGACGGAGTACTTGAAATCAGTGCAGGTAACTTCGACGGTAAATTAGGATCTGCAATCATGCATTTACACGAATTATTCTAAAATCGGGAGTAAAAAACACTCCCCAAATTATCCTTTTTTTTTTAAAGATGAATCGTTATGAAAAAATATATAATACTTTCAATTTTAATTATAACATTACTAACAATTGGATTTGCATCGGCATCAGATAATCTCACACAACAAAACAAAACAATCACTGACAACCCATTAAATGAAACTATCACTACACAAATACAATCCCATAATATAACAAAATATTATAAGGAAGATGCACAACTAATAACTTATTTAAAAGACACTAATAACCAACCAATCCAAAACAAAACACTTTCAATTTCAATCAACAACCAAATATACAATAAAACCACAGATAACACAGGTAAAATAACCTTAAACCTAAATTTAAAACCAAACTCATATATTGCAACAATCACATTCACAGGAGATGAAAATTACACTCCAAGCAAAGCCATTGTCAATGTTAAAATCAACACAGCAAATTTAAAAATCACAACAAATGATTATAAAATATATTGGCATTCAGATTTATTTTTCAAAGCAAAAATAATAAATAAAATCACAAAAAAACCAGTAGCAAATGTTAAAGTACAATTCAAGGTTTATATTACAGATAATAAATATAAACTCTACTATGCAACAACCAATTCAAAAGGAATTGCCAAACTAAAGAAAAATTTCAAAATAGGAAAATATAAAATCATCACATCTATTAAAGATGAAAATATAATATCCAAAAAAAGCAAATCATCCTTAACAGTTAAAAAAACAGCTGAAACAGGTTGTTCATCATTATATGTGCAAGTAAGTAAAAATGAAGCAGTAACAGGTTTTAGAAGAGATGCGACAAATGCAAAAACAATACATATTGTTAAATGCAAAATCAATGGTAAAAAAGCAATAAAACAATATAAAACCAACAGTTACTTTTTCCACTCAATAACAACTGCTGACGGATGGATGGCTGGAACTGGTGGAAGAGACAATCCTAATATTAACCATGCAATAGAAAAACTAGTAGGTAAAATGTTCAAATCAGGTAAAATCAAACGTTCATATTTAAATAAAATCCAAAGATATGAAAGAATATTAGGTATTGGACATTTCTCAATTAAAGCACCAAATGGTAAATATGCACTTGTATGGTCTAGCACTATTAAAACTGGAAAATTAAAATCCGGTCAATATCTTAGTGTTCCAAATGGATTATCTTCATTTAGAAGTGGGACCTGGGCGAAATTCAATAAAAACCCTGCAAAAGCAGCTACTAAAATCGCAGCTACAGATCCATTTGGAGTTAACAGAAGAGATGTAACAATATTCCATTGGAAAGCCACAACAAATTTAGGTAAAACCACTTCAACATTAAAAGTTTACGCTGCAAATGATAATGGGCATTTAATGGGAAGAAACACGGGATATTTAAAAGATAATATTTATTTCAAGGGTAAATTTTTCTCTAAAAACAAATTGCCTAAAACTCCATCTTCAATATTGCTGGGAGTTCATAATTTCAAAAGTATTGATAAATTAATTAAAAAACAGACAAATGTTAAAACATCAGATTTAATTGAATTGGCTAATGGTTCTAAAACATTTAATATTACCGTTCGGGATGTGAAAACCAATAATCCTATTGCAAAACTTAAAATTAAAATAAAAATAGGTGACATGGTTTATACTGTTAAAACCAATTCTAAGGGATTGGCAACATTTGTTGGGGATTTATCAAATCTTGGTGATGATAAAATTATCATTTATTCTGGTAATAATAAATATTATATTTCAGATAAAATTAAAATAGAATAAAATTATTTTTATTCTATTGTTTCTTTTGTTATCTCTACTATTTGTTCATTGGTTAAGTTAATACCAATAATTTCTTCATTTTTCTCCAAATCTTTAAGTAGTTTTTTGAATGTAGCATTATCTGGTCCTGATATTAAATGGGAATGTACTCCGTTTACATTTTCATATAAATTAATAATGGCTTGTTTTTTATCTTCATTTGTATTTATATAATTTATAAAGTTTTTTCCATCTTTTTCATGCATTTTTTTAATATCTCTGGATAGTGGACTTTCAATTCCGGGAATATGATAATCTATAGTTTCTAATGTGCATTTGTGTTTGGATATTATTTTAAATTCCTCATATAAATCTTCCATGTCATGTTTTACTGTTATTCTAAGTAAATGAGGTCTTGCAGATTCGTAATACAAGTCTTTTCCACCTATAATTTCTGGGGAAACGATTTTATTCGCTCCGGCTTTTTTCAATCGTTTAATATTTTCAGTTTTACTTGCTCTTGTAACTATCCATGCATCAGGATTTGTTTCGCGGATTGTTAAAACAATGAACAGATTATTAACATCATCTCCTGCACATAATATTACGCTTCGACATTTTTCTCCAGCTAATTTTGCAATATAATCATTTTCAATTGCATCTCTATTAATTACAATTACATTTTTCTTTTCTTCAATGTTTTTGCAAATTTCAGGATCTTTATCTATTATAATTACATTTTGTTTTCTTGAGGTTAATTCTTTAAAAACAACTTTTCCAACTCTTCCAAAACCACAAATAATATAATAATCATCCATTTCATTAATTACTTTCATTTTCCTTGCTCCTTTTGAATATTTGCTCATTTTTTCCTGGAAATTAGTTAACAGGACATTGAATACATATGCAAGTAATGCTACTCCACTTAAGGCTAGTGTTGTTGCAAAAATCTTTTGAATACCTGTGTGTGGGGTTAAATCTCCATAACCTACAGTTGTCATTGTAATGATGGAATAATATATGGAATCAACAAAATTCAAATGCATTATGAAATATGAACCTATGAGTCCATAAATAAACAGGATTATAATTAATATTAATCCGCTTGTAATGTATCGTGTAGGTATTTTTGTTAAAAAATGTAAGATTATTTTTTTCATTATAATATATGTTTATAAGAAAATTATATTTATAGTCAAGTGTTATATTATTAAGTTAAAGGAAAGGGGGATTTTTTTTGAAACCAATAGATATGATGGTTACGGATTATAATTGTGAATATTTGGGTTTGTCAAGATTATGTTTAATGGAATCTGCAGGTAAATCATTAGCTGAGGAAATTGGTAAAATTGCAGTTTACACATTCTCTAAACCGGTTAAAGTGGTGATTTTCACAGGTTCAGGGGGTAATGGTGGTGATGGTTTTGTAGCTGCACGTTACTTATTAAACCGAGGTTATGATGTTGATATTTACATGTTGAAGGATAATATTCGTTCTTTTGAAGCTAAAACTAATTTGAATATATTATATAATATGCGTCCTCGTCTTTCACGTTTGAAAATTTATAATTTAAAAACTCTTGAGGATATTAATAATTGTGAAGTTGCTAAAGGTAATGATACGGAATATATTATTGTGGATGGACTTTTAGGCACTGGTATTAAAGGAAATCTTCAGACTAATATTAAAAGAGCTATTGAAGTGATTAATGAGTCAAAGGGTATTAAAATTAGTGTTGATGTACCGTCTGGGATGAATCCAGTTGATGGTGATATTTCAGATATTGCTGTTGTCCCTGATTATACTATTAGTTTTCATAAAATTAAGGATGGTGTGAGGGATGCGGATGAAGAACTGGTTGGTGGTCTTGTTACTGCAGATATTGGAATTCCTTTTGAAGCTGAATATTTCCTTAATTATGGTGATTTTTTAAGACTTAAAAACAGATCTTCTTCTTCTCATAAGGGAAATAATGGCAAGGTGTTGGTTGTTGGTGGATCTTGTGATTATTCTGGTGCTCCAGCTATTGCAGGTATGGCTGCTATTGGTGCTGGTTGTGATTTAGTTTATGTTGCTTGTCCTGAGGGGGCTGCTGAAGCTATTAAATCAACATCTCCTGATTTGATTGTTAAATCATTGGAGGGGGATAAATTATCTTTAAGTCATAGTGAGGAAATTTTAAGTATTGCTGATGATGTGGATGCGGTGTTGATTGGTCCGGGGGCAGGTATTGATGATGATACTTCCAAGTTAATGAATGTTTTGGTTTCTAAGATTAAAAAGCCTTTGGTGTTGGATGCGGATAGTTTAAAACAAGTGGATTTAGCTTTGGTTAAAAATCGTGAGGATATTATTTTAACTCCTCATATTTTTGAATTCAAATCATTTTTCAATATTTCTAATGATTTAAACTTAGATATTGATTCTTTTGATTTTAATAAGGTTGATGCGAATATTGGGGAGTTTCAAAAGATTACTAGGCAAATTAAAGGTAGTGTAATTGTTAAAGGCCAGTTTGATTTGGTTTTGTCTGGTACTAGGTTTAAGATTAACAGAACTGGTAATGCTGGAATGACTGTTGGTGGTACTGGTGATGCCTTGGCAGGTATTTGTCTTGGATTGCTTTGTCAGGGACTTGATGCTTTTGATGCTGCTTCATTAGGTGTTTTTATTAATGGTCTTTCTGGTGATGAGGCTTATAAAATCAAGGGTAATGGTTTTTCAGCCAGTGATTTGGTTTCATTTATTGGTGGTGTGATTAAGAATGGATTATGTTAAGGGATTTTTTAAGTCCCGTCCTAATAGATTTGTTGCTGAGGTTATGGTGGATGGGGAATTGGTGATTGCTCATGTTCCGAATACTGGTCGTTGTAAGGAGCTTTTGGTTGAGGATTGTGTGGTTTGGCTTAAACCGTCTGATAATCCTAATCGTAAGACGAAGTTTTCACTACATTTCGTTGAAAACCGTGGTGTGTTAGTGTCACTTTACTCACAGCAAGCTAATAGTATTGTATATGATGCTATCGTAAATGGTAAAATAAAAGAACTTTCTGGTTATAATATTCATCAAAGAGAAAAAACAATTGAAAACTCAAGAATAGATATACATTTAGCAAATGAAAATGAAGAATGTTATGTTGAAGTAAAAGGAGTAACACTAATAATAGACAACGAAGCAAGATTCCCCGACGCACCAACACAAAGAGGAACAAAACACCTCAAAGAACTAATAAAACTTAAAAAACAAGGAAAAAGATGCTGTGTATTCTTCCTAATACAACACCCAGCAGGAAACTTCTTCAGACCCAACTGGGAAAACGACCCTGAATTTTCAAAAACACTAAACCAAGCACACAAAGAAGGTGTTGAAATACTGGTATACAAATGCAACAACCAACTTAACGCAATAGAATTAATTCCAAAACCAATAAAATTTAATTTAAACAAAAAATAATAATAAATTAAATTTTAATACGGGAAAATACATCACCAATAGCATCATTAATAACTAAACTCGCAACATCATCATAAGGAGTTTCACTCTTATTAACCAAAACAAGATTATCGCCATTAAAATAATTAATCAAACCGGCAGCAGGATAAACAACAAGAGAAGTGCCGCCAACAATCAAAGTATCGGCATTTTGAATATAATCAATCGCAAAACTCAAAACACCATTATTCAAAGGCTCCTCATACAAAACAACATCCGGCTTAACAATACCACCACACTCACACCTAGGAACACCATCACTATTTAAAATAAAATCCAAACCATACTCCTTATTACAAATCTGACAATAATTTCTATGAACACTCCCATGAAGCTCCAAAACCTCCATACTACCGGCTTTCTGATGAAGACCATCTATATTTTGAGTAATAACAGCTTTCAACTTCCCCACTTTTTCCAACTCAGCTAATTTTAAATGAGCAGGATTAGGCACAGCATCATTAAAAATAAGATTCTCCTTATAATAACTGAAAAACTCCTCAGTATGATCCATATAATAACTATGGGAAACAAGATTTTCCGGAGTATCACCATATTTTTCTAAACTTTTAAAAACACCATTTTCAGATCTAAAATCAGGTATTCCACTTTCCGTTGAAACACCAGCACCACCAAAAAATACAATATTATCTGATAAGTTAATAATGTCCTGTAACTGATTAATTTTAGACATATTCATTATTTATATTAATGTATTAATATTAATTTTTCCCCAGATTCATTTAAAAATCTTTAAATAAAATATTTGATATAAATGAGTATTAACAAATTGTTAATAATTTAGTTGTGTGGAATTAAATTATGGAAAATAATGATTCAAATTTGGATTGGATGATTTACTGGTCTCTTTCAAAATATAATCCAAGAAATAGTCAGATTAGGCTGATTAATGAAATTAACTTTGCAATTAAAAAAGGATATAAATATATTATCCTTGAAGCAGGAACCGGTATAGGTAAATCTGCAGTTGCAACAACCATCGCCAATATGTATGATGATTCATATATTTTAACAATGACAAAACAACTCCAAGAACAATATTTAGATGATTTTAAGGACATGTTAGTTGAAATTAAAGGTCGTGGAAATTACCAGTGCAACTACAAAGGCAGTTGTGATTTTTGCATTAAAGCAGAGTATAATCTGCAAAGATGTGGGGATTGTGAATTCCAAACTGCTTTTAAAAAAGCAGTTGATGCTGAAAATATCATAACAAATTATGATTTTCTCTATTATGCTGGTGTTGCAGGGGGCATATTAAATCCAAGAGAATTACTGATTTTAGATGAAGCTCATAATCTGGAGAGTAAAATGTTAATGTTATCCTCGTCTGAATTAAACCGGGAATATATTTCCACAAAATTCGGTATTGATATTTTTGAATCAATAATTAATTCTACAAAGTCAATTAATGTTTTGAAAAAGAATAAAAAGTTCTGGATTAAATTATGTGATGATTTAATAAAAATCTGTAAAAAAAGAATTAAAAAAATAGAAGGGGATGCGAACAAAACAGTTCAGGTTACTTTGGATGAATTTGAAAGCGATCCTTCTAAATATTCTAATTTTGATTATGTTGAAAAACAAAACCTGGAACAGGATATGAAAACTTTCAATGAGATTAAGAAAGGATTATCTAATAATGAATTAATTATTGATATTCCTGATAAGAAAAGTATTCTTGAGGGGAATATGGATATTTCTGCTGAATTCAAACCTTTTTCTGTTGTTGATTATACTCAGAACTTATTGGATTTTGGTAATGTTTGTATTTTTTTAACAGGGACACTAGGAAGTAAGGATAAGTTTTGTGAGTGGAATAATATTGATCCTGATAAGACTTATTATATTTATGAGAAATCTCCGTTTGATGTTTCTAAAAGACCAATTTACACTGATTTTGTTGGTAAGATGAGTGGTTTTAGACGTGGTGTTCCTAATTGGAAGAGTCGAAAAGCTATTAATAAGATTAAAGAATTACTTGATAAGCATAAGGATGAAAAAGGAGTTATTCACACTTCAAGTAATGAACAGGCATTCTGGATTATGGGGGAGTTAAAGGAGTATCCGTTTTTATTTGTTGGTGGTGAGGATAGGAATGTTATTTTAAAAAAGTTCACTGAATCTGAGGAGAATTTAATTCTTATTGGTGCTTCTATTAAGGATGGTGTTGATTTTAAAGGTGATTTATGTCGTTTTCAGATTGTTTTTAAAATTCCTTATCCTCAGTTAAATGAACAGGTTAAATATCGTCGTGATTTGGATCCTAAATGGTTTTACTATCAAACTGTAATGTCATTAATGCAGGCTTATGGTAGAGGTATTCGTGATATTGATGATTGGTGTGTAATGTATATTATCGATTCCAGTTTTATCAATTTATTCGATTATAATCGTGGATTTTTCAATGAGTATTTCATTGAGGCTATTCAAAAAAATAAGTAAAAAAAAAGAATTATTGATAGCTTTTTTTTAAGCTATCTGTTTAGTTTATGGTAATTTGCAGCTTGAAGGCCGTGGTGTTTTATCATTCCTTCAACTTCTCTTTGATCTGTGTCTTTGTCTTCAAATGTGATTTGTTCGATACTGTGTAGGCTGAATGGAGATTTTCTAATGAGTGGATGGATTGATCCTTTGTATAGTTTCATTACTACTTCTCCACTTACTCTTTCTTGCATTTTGTCAAATGCTTGGTCAAGATCTTCTCTTAATGGTTCTTGCCAGAGTGCTCTGTATACTAAATCAGCGTAGAGTGTTGACATGTATTCTGCGAATCTTAGTTCGTCTGTTGTTAAAACTAATTCTTCTAATGCTTTGTGTGCTGCTATTAATAATTTTGCTCCTGGGGTTTCATAGATTTCTCTGCTTTTTATGCCGATTAATCTATTTTCAATTGTATCTATTCTACCGATAGCATTGTTTCCTGCAATTTCGTTTGCTTTTTTAATTATGTCGATTAGTGGCATCATTTCGCCGTTTATTGCTATTGGTATTCCTTCTTCAAATTCGATGGATACTTTTTCTGGTTTGTCGTTTGCTTCTTGCCAGGATTTGGTCCATTCGTAGATGTCTTCTGGCGGTTCGTTTGCAGGGTCTTCTAGTAGGTCTCCTTCTATTGATCTTCCCCAGATGTTTTCATCTATGCTGTATATTTTATCGTAGCTTAGTTCAATTCCTTTTGATTCTGCGTATTCTTTTTCTTCTGTTCTTGTCAGGTTCATTTCTCTGATTGGTGCGATGATTCCTAAGTCGGACATTGAAAGAATTATTGCTTCAAATCTGAATTGATCGTTTCCTTTTCCTGTACATCCGTGTGCGATTGCGGTTGCTCCTTCTTTTTCTGCAACTTCGATGATTTTTTTAGCTATTAGCGGTCTTGCGAGTGCTGTGCTTAATGGGTATCCTTCATATTCAGCGTTTGCTTTTATTCCACGTGCAATGTATTCGTTTGCAAATTCTTCTTTAGCATCTATATTGTAATGTTTTAGACCGCCGATTTTGGATGCCATTGTTTTTGCTTTTTCCATTTCTTCTTCGCCTTGCCCTACATCTACGCAAGCGGTTATTACTTCTACATCGTATTTTTCTTCTAATAATTTAACACAAACGGAAGTGTCTAGTCCTCCGCTGAATGCTAAAACTACTTTATCAGTCATTTAATTTCACCATTATAAAAATAAGTTTTATGTTGTTAGTTATGTTTTTAATAGTATTTATAATTTTAATGAAAATTAGGCACTCTTAATTGAGAGTTTTTAATTGAGGTTGAAGAGTTATTTGGGGTAATATTTGATTTTTCCCAATTAAGAGTTTTTGAGTAATTATATTTTTTCCCCTTGTTTTTGTATTTTGTGTGTCATCATATTTAAAGTTTAGGCATGCCTAAATTTTTACAATTAAATTCCTACTATCACAAAAATCAATCAAACGCTCATAAGTCGGATTACACATCAAAGTACTAGAATTCCCAATAATAATCAACTTACGCTTAGCACGAGTAATAGCAACATTCAACCTTCTCAAATCCCTTAAAAAACCAATATTACCATCCTCATTACTCCTCACAGTAGAAATAATAATAATCTCCTTCTCACGCCCCTGGAAACCATCAACAGTTTTAACCTCAACACAAGTCCTATCCTGAATAATCTTAACCTGATCCGCATAAGGACTAATAATCCCAATATCCTCCTCACAAACACCATTATTAATATAATCCTCAGCAAGCTTAACACAAACATCAGCCTCTAAACTATTAACAATAGATTTAGAATCTTTCAAATGACGCTCACCTACACTATCAACACCAGAAGTATCAATAAAAACCAAAGCCTCCTCATGCTTACCAGAATCAACAATATCATTAATAGTAATATCATCAACACTGGAATCACTCTCCAAACCATTATCATAAAACTCCTCATTAGGAAACTTCATAAGTAAACTGTTCATACGATACTGAACATTCAACAACTCAGATTTAAAAGGATAAATCCGAATCAACTCCTCAAACAAAGTCTTCTCAAGCTCACCAGCCCTATCACTAATAATGGTCGGAGGAAGCTGCTTATGATCTCCAGCAAGAATAAACCTATGGGCCTTAGCAATAGGAATTAAAACACTAGGAATAGTTGCCTGAGACGCCTCATCAATAACAGCAACATCAAACTTAACTCTAGAAATAGCCTCCAAAGCAGCAGAAGAATTAGTAGCTAAAATAACATCACTGCTCTCAACAATGTCCCTAATCATTTTATTCTCAACACGTTTAATCTCATCATGAGCCTCATCAATCTCCTGATTAATCTCAATCCATCGGGCCATAGACTCCATTTTTTCACGACTAATCCCACGACCTCCTTTACCTTTAGAAGCCATATGAAGAATATCATAATCACCAAAACCCCGACGATACTGAGGAGTAGGTTTAGTGTGAACACGACGTTTCCCAATTAAATTATCAATCTTTTTATAAATCTTTTTAATCTTAGAATTCAACTTATGATTTTCAACCTTATAAGCTAAAGTCTGACTAATATTATGCTTGGAAACCCTTTGAGGATGACCCAATCGTGTTAAATTCAACTTCTTATTCTCCATCAATCTCTCAAGAATATTATCCACTGCAGCATTACTCTCAGCAGTAGCTAAAACTTTATGTCCCTGACGAGTTTCCTGTGAAATCAACTCAACCAAAGTCCGGGTTTTACCAGTACCAAAAGGACCATGAATCAAAAAGAAATTCTCACAGGACAAACTATTTTCAATAGCAGATTTTTGAGAATCATTAAGATTTTCATCAATATAAGCAATAAAAGGAACAGGTTTGTTTTTCTTAGGATTTCTTTCATTTAAAATATACTCCAAAGCATTCTTACCCTTCAAACTCAAATGCTTTAAATTATCCTCCATTCTTCTAAAAGTGATATCATTAGCATATAAATCAAGTCTAACCTTCTTTTTAATAGCCCATTTAGGAACACGCTTATCAAAAGCCACTTTAATAAATCTGGCGCCTTTCTCAGTAACAGTGCCTGTTAAATCACTGCGCAAAGGATTATCAGTACTTACCAATACCATATCACCAACAGAAATCTCAGTATCAATAACCTCAGAACGGCCAAACTGAACAATCTGCAAACCCAATTCCTTACCTAAACTCTTACCTTTAACCTTATTAACCGCTCTTCCAAGCTCTTCTCTTTTCTGACCTGACATTGTACTAATTTCACGTGTCATCAAGTCAATCTCAGCATCTCTTTCATAATTAATTAATCTTATTAAATTTTTAATATACTTCTTCAATTTAATCCCTTAATATATAAATAAGAGTTTTAATGTATAATTAAATTATGCATTTTAAAAAAATCGAGAATTTCAATAACCTCGAAATGAACTATGTCTGCAATTATTCCGGCGGATACATTTCCAGAAATAAATACATTCTAAAAAACCTACAATTAAACAAACTAACACAATTCATTCTTAAAAAATGCGTTAAAGGAACACCGATATTTAAATTGGGGAATAAAGGATCAAAAATATTGATATTATCTGGAATTCATGGAAACGAACTACCATCACAAATAGCAAATATACATTTATTAAACAATCTAATCAACAAGGATTTAAACCACACATTATACTTCATACCATTCGCAGCACCAAAATCCACAATGAATAATGAAAGAACATTCAACTCAAAAGATTTAAATCGCTCAGCACACCTTAAAAACTCAATAAGTAATTTAATCATTCAAACCATAACTGATATTGGAATTAATTTTGTTGGAGACTTTCATTCAACAGCATACAATGCAAATCCTGGAATAGAATCAATATTCTCATCAAAATCTCCATGTGCTGAAAGTTATCTGATAGCTAATTATATATCTCAAGACATAGGGTCTAAAATTATTCCATTTAACTTCGCAGGATCATCATATAAAGGTGCAGTTGAAGATGTATGTAATTTAAAAGGAATTCCAGCAGTAACTGGTGAAGTATTATGTCCATTCGCCAGTGTAGGTGAAGGTACTGTTGAAAGATCACTTGCACAAATGAAAAGTTTCTTAAGTTATTTTGGAATTTAAGATAATATGGCCTCCATAAGTTAAGTTGTTCAAAGGGGAATTTTTTTTCACTACAATTTATACAAAGTGGCTTCACCAAATATTTAAATTTATTCTAATTCTGAAGCTTGTAAAGATTGTTTTTATAATGATCAATGCTTAACTGAAAAAATGACTAACAAACAAAACAACAAATTTAACAATACCTAATCAGAATTGTTTAAAAAAATACGAACATTTCGTATAAAACTTATTAAGAAGTTCCGAAACTTATCAATTTAATCAGCAAAATCAAAATATAAATGATACAGGCATTTCAAACATATTTAAAATAATATTTAAAAAATTGTAAACTATCAATACATTTTTTTAATTTTTTCTATTATATAGGGTATTATTTTTAAAATTAGAAACATTTATATACCTTGTTTCAATTAATTAA
>SUTL01000040.1 GCA_015062925.1 Methanobrevibacter thaueri | reverse complement strand
TAAAAATAAATAAAATAGTATTAGAATAATAATAGATAAAATTAAATAAATTAAAGAAAAATTAGTCGAAATAAATAGTGAAAATAAGAAAAAAATTCAAAAAAATCTTAAGTTTCTAGCAGTGGTTCAAGAAAAACAAGTATATAAACTTTAAAAAATAAAGATATTAGTATTATAAATTTATGATTATTAAGGTGTTTTAATGAATGTTATTGAAAAATTAAACTCCATTAAAAAAGGAGAAATAACAGCTAAAGAAAACGTTGAAAGTTTCATTAAAGTTATCGATGAAAACAACGATGAAATAAATGCATTTATTGAATTAAACTATGAAAATGCATTGAAACAAGCTGAAGCTATTGATGAGAAAATAGCTAAAGGCGAAGAAGTTGGTGCTTTAGCTGGATTAGTATTTGGTATTAAAGCAAACATTAATGTTGAAGATTTAATTATTTCAGCAGCTTCAAAAACCTTAGAAAACTATATTGGAAGTTATAATGCAACTGTTGTTGATGAAATACTTGAACAAGATGGAATAATTATTGGTATTTTAAATATGGATGAATTTGCAGCAGGAAGTTCAACAGAAACATCCTTCTACGGACCTACTCAAAATCCAGCTGCAATGGGAAGAATCCCTGGAGGTTCATCCGGTGGATGTGCAGCAGCAATAGCTGGTGAAATGTGTGATATTTCAATAGGATCTGACACAGGAGGATCTATTAGAAACCCTGCATCTCACTGTGGCGTTGTCGGATTTAAACCAACATATGGTGCTGTTTCAAGACAAGGTTTACTTGATTTATCAATGAGTCTTGATCAAATTGGACCATTAGCAAATGATGTTAGTGGAATTGCTTTAGCATTAAATAGTATTGCTGAATATGATGAAACAGAATGTACTACTTTAAAATGGGATAAACCTGATTTCACTGAAGTATTAAATGAAACTTCACTTGAAGGTATGAAAATAGCTGTATGTAAAGAATTCATTGACGTGACTGATGATGAAATCAACAAAACAGTTAATAAAGCAATTAACAAATTAGTTGAAGCTGGAGCTGAACTTGTTGAAGTAAGTTTTGACTATATTGACTTATGTTTACCTACTTATTACTTAATTAACTATGTAGAATTCTTCTCTGCAACCAGAAAATATGATGGAAGAGATTATGGTTATAGAATAGAAGAAGTATGTGGAGATGAAGTTTTAAGAAGAATTAAAATTGGTTCACATATTGCTGAAGCTGAATTCAGTGGAAAATATTATAAACAAGCATTAAAAGCAAGATCTGTAATTAGAGGTGAAATCACTTCTATGCTTGAAAATGTTGATTTAATTGTAGGTCCTACTGTTCCTAAACTCCCCCATGAAATAGGTGAGAAATTGGAACCTATGGAAATGTATGCTTATGATATTTTAACTGTTATTGCTAATTTAGCTGGTATTCCTGCAGCCAGTATTCCTGCTGGTGAAGTTGATGGTATTCCAGTTGGTTTACAATTACAAGCTAAACCTTTAGATGATTTAAAAATTATTAAAGCAATGAGTGTTTTTGAAAACACTCAATAAATAAACTTTTTTTATCTTTTTTTAATTAATTAGTTATTATTATAATCTTATTTTTACACTTGAAATATACCTTTAAAAATTTTTATATGTATTGAAAAATACAATTAATTTTAATTAACAAGAGGTTTTATTATTTATGACAAAAATTGGACTTGCTTATATTAATGGGGCTGTACCTGGATTTGAAGATTTTGGAAATTTACCAACAGATATTGTTAAAGAAAATGGATTAGTTAATGGAAATAAAGCAAGTGAAGAATTAGATGCTTTAATTATTCCTGGTGGAACTTTAATTGAATCCAATAATATTAATATGGGTTTGAACAGTGAAATTAAAAAAATGGCAAATGATGGAAAACCAATAATTGGAATATGTGCAGGTTTTCAACTATTATCAAATCAGATAGATATAGGCAGAAAATCTCCAGTGCCTATTGTAAAACCAGGTCTTGGATTGATTGATGTTAATTTTTCACCATTAATAACAAGTGACCGTGTAAAAGCAAAAGTATTTAAAAACTCTTTTTTAGTAAAAAACCAGAATGAGGATATTAATGGTTTTCACACACATACATATGGTAAAGTAGAAGGTGATGCGAAACCATTATTTTATTCTAAAGTTCAGAGAATGAATTATGGAGATACTAATGAAAAAGGTGATTATAATATATTTTCCGGTGCATGTAATGATGACGGGAATGTTATTGGAACAATGATTCATGGTATTTTAGATGAAAATCCTAATATTGTGAAGAATTTATTAGAGCAAATTGATGCCGGAGATATTAATGATATTTACAATAGAAACCTTGAAGTTAAGAAATTACTGGAAAGTGAAGTTGGAATTAACACTAATATTAAAGTTCCAAGGATTAAACCAAATGTTAAACCTAAATATTTAATGATTGGAAGTAATGGATCTGATTCTGGTAAAACATTTATATTAACTGGTCTTGCAGGTGCTTTGAGAAGAAGAGGTTATAAAGTTGGACTTTTAAAAGTTGGTCCTGATGTTCGGGATATTATTCCAGGATTATATTTAACCAAAGGTAAAATGGAAGATTTTGCATCAATAAAAATCGGACATTTAGGTTGGGCTGATATTGAATCTGCAATAGCTAAGCTTAACAAATCAGATTATGATATTGTACTTATTGAAGGTGTTATGAGTGTATTTACAGGACTTTTAAATGAAAAAGTTCCTTTTTCCGCTGCTGAAATTGCAATGTCTTCAAATATTCCAATGATACTTGCATCAGGTGTTAATAAAGGTGGAATTGAATCCGCAGCAATTGATCTGGTTTCACATGCTAATATGCTTGATAAATTCAGTGTTAATGTAGAAGCTATTCTTTTAAACAAAGTATATAATGATGACATATTTAATAATGTAGTACCATATATTAAAAACAATACTAATGTTAGTAATGTGTTGAAACTGCCTAAATTAAAATCTGCTGATATGAGAGGTTTTATTCCAGAAGTTGAAATTAGATATGAATTATTCACTTCTCATGCAATGGATTTAATAGAAAAAAACTTAGATATTGATTTAATTATTAATATGGCTCGTGAAGTTGAATTTGAAAAAATTTATTCTTTTGAAGAAATTAAAAGTAAGGTGATATAATGGCACTTAATTTAAGTCCTGAAAAAGGTGTTAAACTTACGAAAAAAGATCGTGCACATGTAATGAAAAAAATTAAACAGGGTTGGAAGGCAACATGTTTAATTCCTGATTATGTTTTTGATGAAAATGGGAATATTCAAATTAATTCTAATAAAAATCGTCGTATAGTTAAAATTGTTAAATTTCATGATGATGGGATTCATATTGAAAAAGCTCTTAAAAGTAAAACTTTAAGAATTCCTTGGAGTAAAATATCTGAGATTAATAAATCAAAAGAAGTGAAAAATGGTTTAGAAATTAAAATGCATGATGGGAAATATGTATCCTTTAGCATTTATAATTCCTATAAGTATCAGCAAATTATGGAATTTATTGCTCAGCATATTGCTAATAAATGCCAGCAATCTAGGTAATTTATTATTTTTCTAAATATTTATTAATAATATCTTCGCCTTTAAGCAATATTAGTCCATTTTCTTCTGCGTATTTACGGGCATCTGCTATTGTTGTTGCTTGTCCTGTTTTACCGTCCATCATTTCACATACTACACAAACCGGTGTTACTCCTGCAAGTTCACATAATGCTAGGCCTATTTCTGTGTGTCCTTGACGATTTTTTACAAGTCCATCTGCTCCTCTTAATAAGCATACGTGACCTGGTGATCTGAATGTTGCTCCGAATTCGTCGAATTTTTTGTTTTTCATCATTAGTGCCATTTCAGATATTGTCATTGCTCTGTCATGGTCTGTTACTCCTGTGAAGGATTTTCTATGATTTACCCATACTGAAAATGAGGATCTTTCATCGTATGGTATGTCATTTGGAGCTAATTTTGCTAGTTCAGGATATTTTTCTGATGCTGCACTCATTATATCAACCATGAATGGTAATTTTATTTCATCACAGAAGTCTGAGTGTAGACAATTGCAGATTAGTCCTCCTGCGTCATTTCTCATGGTTGCGATTGATTTAGGGGTTACAAATTCTGAAGCGATTATCATGTCGACTTCTCCTTCCCTGTCATCATCATCAAAAACTAGTACGAATTCACCATTTTTTATTGCTTTTAGAGCGTTGTCTAAATTTGTTTCTTGATTCATAGTAATGTCTCCTTGTTTTACTAGAACCAGGGCTAAAAATAACTATTATCTTCTCTTCCATCCGGACTGTAACCGTCGGTTTTGGATTTTCACCAAATCAACACGTTTATATTTTTTTGTGCTCGTGGACTTATTTTATTTAAAAAATCACCACCGGTGGGGAATTTCACCCCGCCCTGAGAACGTAATTGAATTATATATTAATCATGTGTAAAATAGTTTTTGGTGATGTTGGTTAAAATTCTAGAAAAACAGTATCTCCATCTGTTAGGTTTAAATCTTTTCGTATTTTGTTTTCCGCGATGAATTCCAGATAATTTTCTTCATGGGTGGTTTTTGCTGGAAATACTATTGCTCCTTTGGTTTCATTGTTTAAGGTTGCTTTAATGTATTTTACAGCTCCGAAATTTTCTTCGGGTTTTATAATGTTTTTGCAGTTGTTTTTTATTTGGTTTATTTCGTTTAAGTGTTTTTCTTTGATTATTATGTTTAATGTTCCTGGGTATGGGATGAATCCTAGATTTTTTTTGAATTCTTTTGTGTAAAATTCTTGTGATAGGAAATATGCTGCTTTTCCCAATCCGGTTGTTACTTCACCATCAATTTTCATGAAATACCTCTTAATTAAAATAATGTTTAAGCAAATATTATATTAAAATATTAATTGAATTTTTAATTTAATGAAACTATAATATAATCAATATGAATTTGATTTATGAAATATAGATTCAATACTATAATTTAATGTAATTTACATTAATAAATATTTTTAACAAATGAAAAATAAAACTAATTAATACAAAAAAAGAATTTATTTTTTAACAGGGTAATAAAAATGAATATAAAAACAATCCAAACAGATGTTTTAATAATAGGATCCGGTGGAGCAGGATCAAGAGCCGCAATTGAAGTAGACAAAAAAGGATTAAAAGCAATAATAGTATCAAAAGGTCTTTCATTCAGATCAGGTTGTACCGGAATGGCAGAAGGAGGATACAATGCAGTATTTAAAAGCGTTGATAAACAAGACTCCATAGAAGCCCACATCCACGACACATTAAAAGGTGGAAGCTACCTAAACAATAAAAAACTCGTAGAAACACTAGTAAACGAATCACCAAAAAGACTCATAGACCTTGAAAACTACGGAGCACTATTTGACAGACAAGAATCCGGAGAAATAGATCAAAGACCATTCGGAGGTCAAAGCTACAGAAGAACATGTTATCAAGGAGACAGAACTGGAGCAGAACTACTAAACGCACTCAAAGAAGAAATAATAAAAAGAAACATAGAATGCTTAGAAGAAATAATGATAACATCACTAATAACAGATAACGAACAAGTAATCGGAGCAACAGGAATAAATTTAAAAGACACAACACTAATCTACTTTAAAGCAAAAGCCGTGATTCTAGCAACAGGAGGAGCTGGACAATTATACCCTGTAACATCCAACACCTTCCAAAAAAACGGAGACGGATATGCAATAGCATACAAAGCAGGTGCAAAACTAATAGATATGGAACAAATACAATTCCACCCAACAGGAATGGTAGCACCAGAATCTAAAAAAGGAGTACTTGTAACAGAAGCCGTGAGAGCAGAAGGAGGAAAACTCCTTAACAACAAAGGCGAACGATTCATGAGTAAATACGCACCTGAAAAAATGGAACTAGCCACACGGGATGTAGTTGCAAGATCCATATACCAGGAAATAATAGAAGGAAGAGGAAGTGAAAACGGCGGAGTATACCTTGACATTTCACACTTAGATGATGATTACATTGATGAAAAACTAGAAACAATGGTATTACAATTTAAAAACGTAGGAATAGATATTAAACACGAAGCAATAGAAGTAGCACCAACCGCACACCATTTCATGGGCGGAATAAAAATAAATACAGATGCATCAACATCACTAAAAAACCTATTCGCAGCAGGAGAAGTATGTGGTGGAGTTCATGGAGCTAACAGATTAGGTGGAAATGCACTAGCAGACACCCAAGTATTTGGAAAAATCGCCGGAGAAAACGCATCAAAAATATGTGAAAACACAGAAATTAAAACAAACAACGAACAAGTCAAAAAAGAAGCAGAAAGAATTAAATCATTAATTAAAAAAGGCACAATAAAACCAAAAGACTTTAAAAATAATATAAAATCATTAATGTGGGAAAAAGTAGCAATAGTCCGTCAGGAAAAAACCTTAAACGAAGCACTAGCTAAACTTCAAGAAATGCAAAAAGACCTAGCAAACTTAGATGTTAAAAACACTAAACAATACAATACAGAATTAATAACCGCACTCGAAGTAACAAACATGATTGAAATCTGTATTTTAATAGTGAAATCAGCAATATTACGAAGAGAAAGTCGTGGAGCACACTATAGAAGTGATTTTCCTGAAAGCACTGACGAATGGAAAAAAAGTATTGTAATAAATAAAAATAAAATAGAATTTGAAGCTAGATAGCTTCTTTTAATTCTTTTAATTCTTTTATAGCTTGTTTAGCTTTAGCATAAATTTCATCTTCATCCAAAGTAGTTAATTTCTTATTCTCCATTAATATTTTACCATTACAAATAGTAGTATCAACATTTGAACCATTTGCAGAGTAAATAACATTAGAAGATAAAGTAGAACTATCTGGAACCATATTAGCAGAATTAGTGTCAATTAAAATAATATCTGCTTTTTTACCAACTTCAATAGAACCAATCTCTGAATCTAAACCTAAAGCCTCAGCACCTTTAATAGTAGCCATTTCAATAGCTTCATTAGAATTTAAAACCTTAGGATCAAGAGTGGATACTTTTTGAAGTAAACTAGCAGTTTTTAACTCCTCAATTAAATCTAAATTATTATTTGAAGAAGCACCATCAGTTCCAATAGAAACACAGATATCATTATCAATTAATTTAGAAACCGGTGAAATACCAGACGCTAATTTCATATTACTACAAGGATTATGGGAAACTTTAACATTATGTTTTTTAATAATATCAATTTCATTATCACTTAACCATACACAATGTGCAGCCACAACATCAGGACCTAAAAATCCAATTTTTTCCAAATATTCAAAAGGCCTTAATCCTTTCTCATCACTAACATCATTAATTTCTTTTTGAGTTTCAGAAACATGAATATGAATACCCATATTATATTCATCTGCTAATTCACGCACTTTAATTAACAATTCTTCAGATGCTGTATATGGAGAGTGAGGACCGAAAAATACTTTAATTCTTCCATCAGCCATTCCATTACAAGCTTTAAATAATGATAAATTTGATTCAATTTCATTCTTTCTTTTTTCTTCATCACCAAAATCAATCATACCATATGATAAAACTGCTCTTATACCTGATTCATCTACTGCACGTGCAACATCTTCCATATAAAAGTACATGTCAGAAAAAGTAGTTGTTCCTGATTTAATTAATTCAACAGCACCTAAAAGAGCACCAATATAACAATATTCTCCATTAAGATTTGCTTCCATTGGCCATATATGATCATTTAACCAGCTGTCTAAACTTAAATCATCGGCAAGACCTCTGAATAAGGTCATTGATAAATGAGTGTGAGTGTTGATTAATCCTGGGAGTAAAATTTTACCTTCAGCATCAATGATTTTAGAAACATTTTTTTCATCAATTTCATCTGCAATTTCTGCAATTAAATCATTTTTAATTAATAAAGATTTTTTCTTGCTTTCAAAATCGTTTGGATTTAAAATTAATGCATTTTTAATTAAAATAGAATTATTCATATGAACACCTTAAAAAAATAAAAAAAGTTAAATAATTAAAAACTATTTATAAGTTTTTAATAGCTAATTTAATATCTTCTGCTTTAACAGTTTTACGTTTTGCAAGTTTTGCAACGCCGTTTGCTTCACGTGCAACATTACGTGCAACTTCTTCTAAGTATGCAGCTAATTCTTCTTTTGCATCTTCGCTAACTCTTTCAGCACCAGATTCTTTAATAATTCTAGCTACAGGAGCTTTTGGTATTTCAGACATACTTTTCACCTCACATAAATTTTTTATTATAAATGTACTTATTATAAACATGATTAATAATAAGCTAAATAACAATTTTAGATATCTTAATATTTAAATATTTTGATAGAATATGCTATTAATTAAAAATGACCAATCTGATAATATTTTAAAAACTAAAAAATAATTATAATTCTAATTTTTCAATAATTAAAAAAATATTAATAATCATAATTTATAAATTATATTATCAATCAAAGGAAAAAAAAATTGAGAGGTAATAGATGAAAATTAAAATTGCAGTTCCTTCCAAAGGAAGAATAAGTGAACCTTCTATAAACATCTTAGAAAAAGCAGGTTTAGGATTAATAGATAAAAACAATCGTAAATTAATTTCTAAAACATTTAATGAAAATATAGAAGTTATGTTTGCAAGAGCATCTGATATACCTGAATTCGTTAACGATGGAGTTGCTGATTTAGGAATAACTGGTGTTGATTTAATTAAAGAAAGTGAATCAAATGTTGAGGAATTACTTGATTTAAGATTTGGACAAACCAAACTAGTTTTAGCCGCTCCTGAAGAATCAAATATTAATTCAATAAAAGATATCAAAGAAGATATGAAAGTAGCTACTGAATTTCCAGTTTTAACAAAAAAATACTTAGATGAAAAAGGATTAAATTTAAAAATTGTTAAATTAAGCGGATCAACTGAAGCTGCACCTTTTATTGGAATAGCAGATTTAATAACTGATTTAACCAGTACCGGAACAACATTGAAAATGAATCATTTGGAAATAATTGATACAATCTTAGACAGTACTATTAAACTCATTGCAAATCATCAAAGTTTAAAAGATAAAAAAGAATTAATAGAAGCTGTAAGTACAAGTATTAAAGGAGTGCTTGATGCTGAAAGAAAGAAATTAATTATGATGAATGTTTATGAAAGTGATTTGGATAATGTTAAAAAAGTTATGCCATCATTAGGTGGTTTAACAATATCAGAAGTTTTATCTGATAAAAAAGCTGTTGCTGTTCAAGCTGTAATTGATGAAAAAGAAGTTTTTGAACTTGTTAATGATTTGAGAAATGCAGGTGCACATGATATTTTAGTTGTACCAATAGAAAGAATAATATAAAAAATGAAAATTGGAATAATATACACTACATTAAATAAATCCACAAAAAAATCCTGTGAGATTTTATCAGATAAAATTAATGCTGATGTTCAATTAATACCAGTTGAAAAAGCAAAAACAGAGTGTATTTTAAAATATAATTTCATTATTATTGCAGGATCTGCTATAAATGCAAAGGTTCAAAGAAATTTAAAATTATATATTTCTCATAATATTAAAAATTTAAAAGAAAAACCTTTAGGTTTAATTATAAACTGTGAAGAAAATATTGACAGGTAAAAAAACATTTTCAGAGGAACTGTTGAATTCATCTTGTATTTACTCAAATTTTGGTTATGAATTAAATCCTTATGATGGAAATTATATTGAGAGATTAAAAACAAATAAATTAATAAATAAATATAAAAAAGAAGATAAGGAACTTCCAAGTTTAAATATTGATGAAATTAATAAATTTGCTAGTTATATTAATAATTTGATTGAAAAAAGGATTGGTTAAGTCATGTTTAAATTAAAAAACATAATTTCTATTAAAGACTTTGAAAGGGAAGATGTTGAATTTATTCTTAACGAAGCATCTAAATTAGAAGATATTGCTCAATCTAAAGAAGTTTCAGATGAGTTGAAAGGTAAAATATTGGGGTTAATGTTTTTTGAACCTTCAACTAGGACAAGAATGTCATTTGAAACAGCTATGAAACGTTTAGGCGGTGATGGAATTGGTTTTGAAACAAGTGGATCAAGTTCTGTTTCTAAAGGTGAAAGTATAGCTGATACTGCTAAAATGTTTGAAGGATACAGTGATGCTTTAGTTATAAGACATGAATATGAAGGAGTTTCTAAATTCATTTCAGATATAGTTGATGTTCCAGTTATTAATGCAGGAGACGGTGCAGGACAACATCCAACACAAACATTACTTGATTTATATACAATTCAAAAAGAAATAGGTCATATTGATGATTTGAAAATTGCATTAATTGGAGATTTAAAATATGGACGTACAGTTCATTCTTTATCTAATGCTTTAGGTTTATTTAATAATGTTAAAATTTATCTGGTTTCACCACAGGAACTTAAAATGCCTCAAGAAATTCTTCATGATTTAAACGAAACTAATGTTGAATATGAAGAAGTTGATAATATTGAAAGTATTATCGATAAAGTTAATGTATTATATGTTACTAGAATTCAAAAAGAACGTTTTGGAGATATTGAGGATTATTTAAAAATAAAAGGTGCTTATATTATTAATAAAAAAATGTTAGAAGGTAAGGATTTGATTGTAATGCATCCTTTACCTAGAATTGATGAAATTGACAGTGATGTTGATGATACGAAATATAATAAATATTTCACACAGGCAACAAATGCTGTGCCTGTGAGAATGGCAATATTAAAAACTTTAATTAAAAATAATCCTAAATAGTATATATTGCTGTTTCCAATAAGTTTTCATCACATTGGAGTTTAATAATATTGGTTCTTCCTTTTCCACGTCCACGTGATACTGTGTTTGTGGATATTATTCCTAATAATTCTAGTTCATTGATGAAGTCAAATATTCTTCTGTAGGTTACTGAATCTTTTTTTGAAATGTCAAGGTAAGCTTCATATAGTTTACCTGAAGTTATTTCTTCTTTTTGTTTGGTTAATGTTAAAATAGCTTCAAGTAGTCTTTGTTGTTGAAGTGGTAATGTGGATAGTATTTCACTGACTTTATTGTGTTCTATCCTGTCTTTTGCTCTTTTCACATGTTCTGTTGTTACTTTATCAGATTCATCATCTACTGCAACTTCACCTGCATTTTTAAGTAAATCTAAAGCGTATCTTGCATCACCTTCTTCTTTAGCTGCCATTGCTGAGCATAGTGGAATAACATCAGGTTCTAAAACATTTTCTTTGAAGGATAAATCTGCTCTAACGGATAATATATCACTTAATTGATCTGCTCCGTATGGTGGGAAAACAATTTCTTTATCGTTTAAACTACTTGTAACTCTGGATTTGATTAAATTTTTAAAGTCTAAATAATTACTGATTGATAATACTGAAACATTTTCTGTACGTGTTAATGTGTATAATATTCCATCTCCATCTTTGTCAAGAAGAATATCTATTTCGTCTAGAATTACAATTAGTTGAAGTTTACCTGTGAATACTCTTTGTTTTTTAAATATATCTCTGAATGTGTTAACTACTTCTGCTTTTGTCCATCCACGATTAGGTACGTCTCTTCCTAGTCTGTTACATAATTCAGCGATTACTTGGTATTCTGTGGTGTAATCTGTACATCTGATGTATTCTATTTTGACAAATATATTTTCATTTTCAACTGCTTCAAGTAATTGTTCTTTTGCGAATTTTGATGTTGCAGTTTTTCCTGTTCCGGTTTTACCATATAGTGTGATGTTTGATGGTGTTACATCGTCAAATACATCTACCCAGTTTTTTGCTATTTCTCTGATTTGCACATCTCTATGTATTAATTTTTCTGGTAAAAATCGATGGTCTAGTGGATTTTTATCTTTAAAAATTAAATTTTCCTTTTTTATAAAAAGATTTTGATCATCAAAAATGTTTCCCATAATTGTCACTATCCATTAATAATAAATTTAGTTTAAATTTTAAAAAATATAATGAGTATAATTTCCAGTGTTATTATTATAAAATAAGTGATAAATAAAGTTTTTTATTACTATTTGGGAAATTGTTATTATTTATTTGAAAAAATTAAAAAATTAATTTGTTTAAAATAGTTTAAATTTATTTTAGATAAATAATAAAATGTTATTTGAATTATTCATAATTATATTCTAGTTAAATTTGATTTTTTCATGTTTATTGAGATATTTTATTGAACATGAAAAATTAATATTTCAAATAAAAAGATATGTATTTCAAGTGTAAAATTTAAAAAATTCAATAAAATTAAAACAAGAAATTAAGCAAATAAGAATATTGGTAAAATATAGTTTATCATGTGAAATGAGAGAGAGGTATGTTTCAAGTGTAATGTTTTTTTCAAAGAAACAAAAATCAAGACATATATTTCAAGTGTAAAATAATTTCAAAAAATAACATTAAAAACTCTAATCAAGAAAAAAACATCATATAAATCTCCAAATAAGAAAAAAAGAAAAAATAGAGGAGATTGATTTCAAGTGTTACAGTGGAAATACACCCCTTCAATCCATAATATATCCGCAAAACACTTTCACTTGAAACACACCTCTGTGTGTCTAAATAAACATGTCATTCTCATTAGAAGTATTAACATTAACCTGAATAGAACCAAACTTCTTATCAATTAACCAAATACAATGTAATTTAGATTTAAAAATACGTTTAAGAGTTCTAATCAACTCATTTTTAGTTAAACCATCTTCAAAAATTTGATCAGTAATAACAAATTGCTGTAAAATATCCTGAGCAACCTGAAGTTCAAAATCAACTAAAAATTGATTTAAACCAAAATTCAAATCCATAATAAACTCTTTTCTGGTTTTATCATCAGAACCTTTAATCAAATTAATATGTTGAGGTGCAACCTGAGTAGCACAGGCAACAACAATACAATCACTTTCCTTAGGTTTAACAACATCCATAATATTCTCTTTTGGAAACTCAACAATAAAATGAAAATCAGCATTTTCATCATATTTAACTTCTCTTAAAAAATCTTCTTCAGATAACCATTGCTTTACATTTTCTTCTAAATTCATAATATCATCGTTTTAAATAAATAAAATAATAATAAATTATTTATTTTTTTATTTATATATATGTAAACTATGATTGAATACAATAATATAATATTAATAAATAATAATATTAATTCAATAAACTTATTTATATTTATTATATTAACATTACTAGCAGCAATAACAATAGATATTCTATTTGGAGAACTGCCAACAAAAATACATCCAGTTGTAATAATAGGATCAATAACAAATTTCTCAAAAAACATATTCATAAAAATAAAAAACAAAACATCAGGTTTATTAGTTGTTTTAACAGTTAATATAATTATATTAATAATATTATATATTATATATCAATTAATAAGTGTTAATATTATATTATTATTCATTATATACTCTATACTTTTATCATCAACATTCTCTATTAATATGCTTCTTAAAACAGCAAGTGATGTTGAAAAAACATTAAATAAAAGTATTGATGAAGCACGTGAATTAGTATCATATCTTGTTAGTAGAAATACAGATGAATTAACAGAAAGCTTTATTGTTTCAGCAACAATTGAAAGTTTAACTGAAAACATTACAGACTCATATGTTGCACCAGTATTTTATTATTTCATTTTGGCATTAATATTGTTAAAATATCAAACTAACAATATTCTGTTTTATCTATTGCTGATTCCAATGTTTTACAGAATAACAAATACACTTGATGCAATGCTTGGATATAAAACAGATGAACTTAAAAACATCGGTTATGTACCAGCAAAATTAGATGATATTTTAAATTATATACCAGCAAGAATAGCAGGATTATTCAATGTAATTTCAGCTTATATTCTAAAATTCAATGGAAAAAATGCATTAAACATCATGTTAAGAGATGCTAGGAATTGCCCTTCTCCAAATTCAGGTTATACAATGGCATCAACAGCAGGTGCATTAAATATTCAACTGATTAAAAAAGGAATATATGTTTTAGGTGATGATATTAAAGATATTGATGTTAATGATATTTCAAAAGCAATTAAACTGTCTAAAGTAACAATGATATTGTTTACATTAACAATAATTTTATTATTCACAATAACTTATATGGTAATATGAAACTGGCAATTATTTCACTTTCAGCTAAAGGTAATGAATTAGCATTGAATTTAAAAGAAAAATTAGATTCAGATTCCACTATAATTAAATGTGATTTATATCATAAAAATGTTAAAAAGACTTTTCCATTATTGTTTCAGGAATACGATGCTATTATAGCAATTATGGCATCTGGAATTTTAATCAGAACAATAGCTCCATTAATACAATCTAAAACTATAGATCCTGCTATTTTAAATATTGATGATAATGGTGAATTTATCATATCAACATTATCTGGGCATTTAGGTGGTTCTAATCAACTTACAAACAAAATTGCTGGTTTAATAAATGCAACACCTGTAATTACAACTTCAACTGATATTAATAAAAAACTAGGTATTGATGTTATTGCAAAAGATCTTTATTTAACAATAGATAATAGTAAAGAAATATTATTTTTCAACAAAGCCATTCTTGAAGATAAAGAAATCATATTCACCTTAAATCCAAATGGTAATTTTGAATATTTACATGATTATTTGAATAAAAATACACTTGAAATACACCTCTCTTTTAAATATTCATCAAAAATTAATACAGATGAAATTCATGTTAAATATGAAAATCATAAAATAATATTAAAAGAAAGAAAAATAATAGTTGGTATAGGATGTAGACGTGGAAAAGAATACAATACAATATATAAAGGATTTGAAAAAACCTTAAAACAATTAAACATACATACTTCACGTGTAAACAATATAGCATCAGCTGAAATAAAAAAAGATGAAAAAGGTATTTTAGAATTATCCAAAAAATTAAACATACCAGTTAATTTCATTGAACTTGATAAATTAAAATTATTCCAATCAAATGACATCACTAAATCTGAATTTGTAAAATCAAAATTCGGAATATATGGTGTTTGTGAACCTTCAGCATTAATACTTGCAGGTTTTAATTCAAAATTAATATATAAAAAAACTTCTTATGATGGTGTTACAATAGCGGTTGCTGTTTCAAATTGAAAAAATAAATGAAATGAAACTAAATTAGATAGCTTCTAATTTAGATAATACTTCCCAGATTAAAGTTCTTGCATGAACTGGAATATTAGGATCATTACTAATTTCATCTAATTTTCCAAGTACAGTACTAATTCTTATTGATTCATCCTGATCATCACTTTTTAATAAATCACAAGACTGACTAGCTGCTTCTCTTATATTACGAGGAACAGTGTTATTTTCTGAAATGTAGTCAAGTATTTCACATACTTCATTAATTGCATCATTACTCATTTTATACTCCCTCCATAATAATATAAAAAATAAGTATAATAAATATTAAATAATATATATGTTTTTATTCAATTTAAATAGTTTTTGGTATTGATAATAATTTTTGTAGAAAAATATATATTTAATTAAAAATTAATTTATAATACATGTCAGATATAAGTAAAACTACAATAAATTTACCGATTGATTTAAAAAAAGAATTAAAAAAAATGGCTATTGATGAGGATACTTCTTTATCAGGTTTAATAATTAAAATGATTGAAGAAGGAATGAATAAAAGAAATAAAAGTGATATAATTTCAGATGAAGATTAATTTAAATATCTTCAACTGAATTTAACATTAATGTAATAAACTGAGTTTTAGCACTTTCCTCAACAAAAATTGCAAGTAACATAGCTTCTTTTAAACTATCACTAACACAAACTACACCATGATTCTTTAAAATCAACACATCTTCAGTTTCAATACCTTCACTAGCACTTAAAGCAAGTTCACTGGTTCCAGGTTTTTCATATTCAATAGAAGATAAATAAGGCGATTTTATTTCACCAAAACCTTCCAATCTTTTCAATTGTTTAGATGAAAATGAAAATCCAGTTGCATAAGGTGAATGAGTGTGAACAATTGCTTTAACATCTGGTCTTTTTTTATAAATTTCAAGATGCATATTAACTTCAGAAGATGGACGGCCTTTAGTTAATACATTACCCTCCATATCAACTAATACAATATCCTCTTCATTTAACTCGGATAATGATTTTAAAGTAGGAGTAATAGCAACTACATTATTATATTTAACACTGATGTTTCCAGCTTTACCTGAAACTAATCCTTTGTTGTAAATTTCTTTTGAAACTTTAATAATTTCAGCAATATTTTTTTTCATAATTAAATTAATCTCCATATATATTTATTTTTATAAGAATTTATAATGTTTATATTTACCTTTATAAAGAATAGGTACTTCAGCAGGTGTTGGTTCAATATTATATATTTTCTGGAACTCAGTTTGGGTCTGGAAAGTACCTGAGTTAATTAAATGAACTCCTTTATATTTTCTGTAACTGTTAACGTGAACATGTCCTGTGTGAAATACATCAGGTACTTCATCAATTACAAGATAATCTTCAAGTTCAGAAGCAAGTGGAGTTCTTTCACCATAAATTGGTGCTAAATGTCTTTTTTGAAGTAATTCCTGCATTATAACATCATTTTTCTCATATGTGAAATCTTTAACAGCCATTACCAGATCGTCAAAACTACGTCCATGATAAATTAAAACATTAATTCCATCTAAAGAAACAACACCCGGATTTGATATGAATTCAACATTATCAAGTTCATATAATGCATTAGCATATTCTTCAGGAACTGCAGGTTGAGGTTCCGCTACTCTTGAAGCATCGTGGTTTCCAGGAGCAATAATGATTTTAATATCACTTCTAATATTACCTAAAAATTTAGCAGCTTCATTATACTGTTCTGTAATATCTTTAATGGCAAGTTCTTTATCCTGATTAGGATATACTCCAATACCATCCACAATATCCCCACCAATAATTAGGTATTTAACATCTTCAGCAACTCTTCTTTGCTCTTCACTACCATATTCACAGTTAATCCAACTAATAAATCGTTGAAATGCATCTTCAAGAAATGTTAAACTTCCAATATGCACATCTGATAAAAATACAATTCCAAAGTCCATTTCTTTTTCTGGAACTCTTAAAACTCCTGGTTTTATAATTTCCTGACCAAAAGCAAAATTAGCATCATCACTTTTATTTGCAATTACACCTACAACTTCATCTTTAACCAGAGTTTCTGCTTCTTTAAATAAATCTTCTTTTTTATTTGAAAATAAAATTGAAATATTACCAGTATCATCTTCAAATTCAATTATTTTATGACCATTTTTACTGGTTCTAATTTCACGCACCATTAAAATTAATGTTAATGAATCCATTCCATCGTTAATATCAGCGATTTTTGTATAATTTTTCAAATCAGGTCTTCTTGATAAGATATTTGAAAGTTTTTCATATCTGCTTTTAAAATATGAAATTAGATTTTCAACTTCACCGCTTGTGTAGGATTTTTTACTGGTATCCTGGATGATTTTAAAATCATATTCAACATTAGTTTTCTGTTCATTTCTTTTAAATTTAATTTTTGTATCTTTAATTGTTTCTGTTGCTTCTTGAATTTCTTTGTTAATATATTTCTCTTCTTTTTCTTTTTTTTCAGTATTTTCTATTGTTGTTGGTTTTCTTATTTCTTCAGAACTTTTCTGTTTTATGTTTTTTTTAAGTGTTTTTTCAGTATTTTCTATTGTTGTTGGTTTTCTTATTTCTTCAGGCGTTTCATTTATAATTTTTGGATTTTCTTGTTTAATACTTTTTTGTGGTGTTTTATCAACTGTTTTTTCATTTTTATCTTTAATTGAAGTGTTTTGATTTGAAGATTCAGGTGATTTTTTATCACCTGTTATTTCATCAATAGTTTCACCACTAACTGAAACTAAATCCTTTGAAGTAAACTTATCACTTTTTAATTTAACTATTAAAGTAGATGCAAAATCTAAAGGGTTTTCTGCATTAATAACTTTTTCATAAGCTTCAGGTGATAGGTTTATTCCTTTTTTTGCAAATTTTAATAGAATTTTATTAGTTGACATATTGATAAAAATTTTATTTTTCTATATTAATAAACTTTGAGAATTTTTGATATTAAAATTGTTTTTAATTTATAAAATTTGAGTTAATTTTCACTGCTAGAAACTTAAGCAAAAATTGATTATTTGTTAACAATGTTATATTTTTATTTTAGAAAGTTTTTTATATTTTTATTTGCATATATTGTTATTGAAAAGATTTTTT
>SUTL01000039.1 GCA_015062925.1 Methanobrevibacter thaueri | reverse complement strand
TAAATTAATAGCTCCACCATTAATTCTAGCTGAGTTACGGTCAAATGTTACATTAGTAATGTTGGTGTTACCTGAGTCACTTCCTACCCATAAAGCTCCTCCGTTACCTGCACTATTATCAGTGAAGTTAGAGTTGATAATTGTAGCGTTATTTGCAAGAATACCTATAGCACCACCATAACCTCCGGTAGCATTCTTTATATAGTTTCCTTTGAAACTAGACATGTTTACAACACAATTATCACTTCCTTTAGATACATATATTGCTCCACCGTATTGAACTGCAGTGTTATTGATAAAGTGATAATCATTAATATTAATTCCTTCCACTTCTAACCATGCAAGAGCAGCACCTGCAATTTCAGCATGATTTCCTATGAATGTGTTGTTTTTACCAGACCCCCCAGTAGCACCACTTTCTCTACATAATGCAGCACCATATTCACCTGCATAATTAGATATGAATGTAGTATTGTAAAGTTTACCCTGACGAGCATCCCAGTCAATAGCACCACCGTTTTTAGTAGCACGGTTTTCTTTAAATATTACATTAATAACACTACTATTGTGAGATTCTCCATTGAAGTATACAGCTCCACCATATTTTGCAGAGTTTCCAGTGAAGTTAGAAAAATGAATATCTCCTTGTGCTGCAACCCAGTCAATAGCTCCACCATGACCGTTTGTAGCATTATTTCCAATAAATCTTGAATTTAAAACATAGTTAGTAATTCCCTGACCACTAACATATAATGCACCACCATTTATAGCAACATTATCTTTGAATTCTGATGCATTAACAGATACTCCAGATGCACGTATATTCATTGCACCACCACGTTCATAAGCTAGATTAGATGTGAATGTTGAATTTTGAATAAAAGTTGTACCATAATCAGTAGCAACATATAATGCACCACCTAATCTTGCAAAGTTGCTTTTGAATTCAGAATCTACAACAGAAGCATTAGCTGCAATAATGAAAACTGCACCACCAGCATTATATTCATAAAGTCCATTAACTGGATAATAGAATGTTGTTTTATATTCCTCTATGAATATTTTATTTATTTTACTTGGATCATCAGTAGTAATAGCTTCATAAGACATTGTATTTCCATCCCATGATTCCCATTCAAGAGAGGAGGTTGTTGTTTCATTGATCACATAATTATTTTCAAAGTAACAATTAAATATGGAACAGTTATGACTGTCTGGACCTACGAAAATTGCTCCACCACCAATATCTGCAGTGTTATTGATAAATGTATAGTTAGTAATAGAAATACCAACTGAACCCATCCATCCGAGAGCTGCACCACAGAGATATGCATGATTTGAAATGAAAGTATTATTATAACCAAATCCGCTTGTAGCACCTGCTTCCCTACATAATGCTGCACCAAATTGAGCAGTGTTTGATTTGAATACATTTAATATTAATTGACCACCAGTAGAGTTCCAGTCAATACCTCCACCATTGTATCTTGCAGTGTTGTTATCGAATAAACAACCGGTAATTATACTTCCTTCAGAGTTACCTCCCATATATACTCCAGCACCATAATAAGCATAGTTATTAGTGAAGTTAGTGTTAATTAAATGTCCGGAAGATGCAACCCAATCAATAGCTCCACCATTACCATAAGCTATATTATTATCAAAAATGGATGATTGAACATAATTAGTGAATCCTTCTCCACCAACATACATTGCAGCACCATTTATAGCACTATTATTCCAGAAATTAGATGTGTTAATTGTAACAGATGAAGCATCTAAACTAATAGCACCACCATTAGTAATAGCATAATTGTCATGGAAGTTTGAACCAGTAATATTGATTTTACCAGAAGCACTTCCTACATAAATTGCCCCACCATTATATGCATGATTATCTGAGAAGTTAGAGTTTGAAACTAAACCTTCTTTTGCATACCATTCAATAGCACCACCATGACCATCAGAATTACTGGTTACATAGTTATTAATAAATATTGAATTGAGTACTTTACAGTTACCACTTCCATTACCTACATATATTGCTCCACCACTATAACCTGCAGTATTGTCTTTGAAATAATATTTATCAATTTTAATACTTGAAGAATTCATCCAAGCAAGAGCAGCACCTGCAGTTTTAGCATTATTATTTATAAAACTGTTATTATAACCAAATCCTCCGTTTGAAATAGATTCCCTACATAATGCAGCACCATAATCTGCATAATTATTGTTGAATTTGGTGTTAGTAAGATTCATACGTGATGCATTACAGTCAATCGCACCTCCATGTTCAATTGCATAACTTGAATTGAAAATACAGTTAGTAACTTTAGCGTCACTAGCATGAGGATTGAAATAAATTCCTCCACCATATTCTGATTTACTATTTTTGATAGTGGAGTTTATGATTTGTCCATTTGATCCATACCAGTAAATTGCACCCCCTTTATCAATATTATCTATAACAGAAGCATTACCTTTGGAATTACCGTCATTCAATACAAGATTTATTAATACCACATTATTTGCTGTAATATTAAATATTCTGCATTGCCCATCAGCATCCACTGTCCAACCGTTACCTATTATTTTTAATGTTTTACCAGCATGTTCTGTAATTTTAATACATGAAGTATCTAAACCTCGAGTGAAAGTATAAGGCCTGTCTAAAACAAGGACCGCTTCATCACCAACAGCTGATCTGAATGCATTATCAATCAATACTTGAAGAAGTTGGAACTGACCTAATCTTGTAACATTATAAATAAATAGAGTAGTATTTTGTACTTTATTCATATAATAGTCATCTTCATAAGTAATTGTTACATTATATTGACTATTAGGAGTTAAATCATCAAAGGATATTGCAAATTTTTGTTCATGTTGATTGAAATAATCCTCAAAGTTAGTTTTATTAATTACAAGTGATTTAACTACGTCTCCACTAGTGGAGTTAAATATAATTACAGTAAGATTTAAGGAAGGTTTATCTGGATCATTTGGTTTTGTAATATAAATAATACCAGTTGTTGTATTTAAATCTGAATGTGCATCAATTATAAATTCATAATCTACATTATTATCAAATAAACATACACTAATTCTTCCAGAATATGGAGTACCTGAACTTTCCATTGTTAAAGATGTTCTTTGAGTGGTTTGAGAATAATTTCCTTTACCATCAAAATTGTTATAATCCCTATAAACTGCCGGATGAGCAACAGTTGCATCAACAATATATAATATTGCTCCACCATTGTGAGTTGCATTATTTTTTCTGAAAGTGTTATTTATAATATATGCAGTTGCTCCAGAAGTACCTGTGTTATATACCCCAGCACCATCAAATGCATGGTTTTTAGTAAATGTTGAATTTCTAATATAAATTTGATTTACTGATGCAATATAAATTCCACCACCATTACCCTCAGCATTATTCTCATTGAATATACAGTAATTAACATTATTATCAGAATTCATTATTGCAATAGCCGCACCATTTCCACCTGCAGTATTATCATTAAATGTACAATAAGCAATATTTGAACCCTTAAAACTTGAATAAATTGCTCCACCATCAAAATCAGCATGATTAAGAGTGAATTCAGTATTGTTTATGATTACTGCATTAGACATAGTGTTACCTTGAGAATATATTGCTCCACCATTTACTGCAGAGTTATCATTAAATTTACTGTCATAAACCTTAATTTTATTACCTTCAATATACATTCCCCCACCATTATTAGCTTGAGAATTGGAAATAGTAAGATTTATTAATGTAATATCTTCTGCTTTAGAATTAATATAAATTGCAGCTCCATTACCTTGAGTATTAGCATTTATGATTTTAATATCATTTAAAGTACATTTGTTAGCAGATAAATGAGTATTTTTATTACCTGATTTAAGATTCACATCCCCAATATATATACCTGCACCATATGAAGTAGCAGTTGAGTTAATAATAGTAATATTTTTAAAGGTAGTGTTTATTGATTCAATCCCTAAAGAACCACCATAAGGAGCAGAACATTTAATAAAAGTACAATTTTCCAATTTACCATTAGAACTAGACCAGTCAATTGCACCTCCACCATAGGTAGGTGAAGAACAATTTACAAACAAACAATTTGTAACAGTCATATTATTAGTTTTAAATTGAGGATCATAAGCATCAACTCCCCAAACTGCAATAGCTCCTCCACCAGAACCATATTCAGAAGCACCATTATCCAAAGCACGAGAATCATAAAAATTACATTTATCAATAGTAACATTTGAAACTCCATGTTCTTTAAGCATTATTGAACCACCAGAAGAAGCAGAATTACCTGTGAAATTACAGGATATGACTTCAGTACCACTAATCCTTATAGATAAAGCTCCACCAACACCCTTAGTAGCCCAATTATGTTCAAAAACACATTTATAGATTTTAAAGTGAGTACTATTCAGAGAATCGTCTGCTCCAGCATAAATCGCTGCACCGTGTTTTTCAACAGAGTTATATGCAAAATAACAATATTCGATTACAGCATTATTTGAAGAAGACCATGCAACAGTTCCAGCTCTTCCTCCAACATTGTGAGTAAAATTACAATATCTGATTACACCAGCAGTTTCTACATCACTTTTATCCATATAAACAGCAGGTCCGTGAGAAGCTTTATTTTGATCGAAATTGCACCCTTCAATAAGGTCCTCCATACTTCCACCTTTCCAGTAAATAGCTCCACCTCTATTAGTAGTACCTGATTTAGAAGGACCATTATTTATGAAATTTGAATCATAAACTTTAGATCCTAAACCATCACTATAAATACCTGCACCATTAGAACCAATTTTAAGATTAGTGAAATTAGAACTTCGAACAGTAGCATTATTTCCATGAATATAAATTCCAGCACCATTTGAAGCCTTACCTCCATCAAAAACTGATTTAGAAACGTTTGTGAAAGAACCATCAATATAAATAGATCCTCCATTAGCATCTGAAACAGAATTACTAAATGTTCCATTATTAATCCATGCATGATTACCAATTATATAAATTGACCCACCATAAAATTTAGCATAAGAATCAATGAATTTAGAATTATTAATAACTGCATAATTACCCTTAACATATATTGTTCCACCATACGGATTATTAGTAGTACCTAATGATTTAGATGTTTTAAAAATGGAGTTATTAACAATCGCATTATTACCCTGAATATATATTGCTCCTCCAGAAGTAGTTACATTTGATAAAGAAGTATTAGTGGATAAAGTAATATTATCTCCTTTCAGATAAAATGCTCCTCCATTAACAGCATATGAGTTAGTAGTTACAATTCCTTTTAATGTTACATCATGTCCCTGAATATAAATAACTCCTCCTTCTCTACCATTGGAATTATCAAAAGTACAATTCTTCACATTAGTATAATTACCTAGAATATAAATTGATCCCCCACCAGTAACATAAGTCTTTGTACCACTTGGAGCTTTATTTTGAGAAACATTACATGTACTAAATGTAGACTCAGTAATATTTACATTATTCCCAGTAATCAATATAGCTCCACCTGCAATGGTAGCTGAACTTTGGGTGAAACTGGATTTACGTATTACAACATTTGAACCAGTGAGACAAATTGTACCGCCATTAGAAGTTGAAGTGTCTAAACTTATACCCTTATTGTTGATACATGTGATATTGTATATTATACCCTCATCCCCCATCCAGTTTATTGCACCACCATCATCACCAGCAGTATTATCAGTAAATGTGGAATTATATACTTGACAATTTGAACTCATAATATTTAATGCTGCACCATCCTTTGTGGAGTAACAATTACTAAATTGACAATTAGTAATAGTACTACCTGAACTAGCAATAGCTATTGCACCACCATTACCATCAGAACCAGTAGCAGTACTATTAATGAAATTACAGTTTGTAATATTTAATGGACTATTAGATAATATTGACCCCCCATCACCATTAACATTACAATTAACAAATGTAATTCCTACTATAGTTACCTTTGAATCACCAGAAATAGTAAATACTCTGGCATGATTACGTGCATCAATAACAATATTACCATCACCTATGATAGTAATAGGACCACTAATAGGTATCCCATTAGTCAACCCACTATCAGTACTATCATCATAAGTATAGTTACTAGTCAAATGAACTGTCTGACCAGTAATATCACTTTGCAATTGTAAAAATGATCCTCCACCAGCACTTAAAGACTCATCATTTTCTGGAAGTGAAACAGATGAAAAATCATTACTTTGATTAACAACATCATTTTCTGTTGTTTTCAATATTGAACCATTTGTACTATCAGCATTTACATCAACAGCCCCTACTGATTGAAATGCAAAGATAAGACAAACTATTAAACATATTATTAATATTCCTTTCTTATTCATAATACACCTCTCTCCGTTTTGAAAACTTCAAAATTCATTGAAATTTTGGAGAGAATATACTGATATTAACATTAGTTCAAACAAGTATATATGTTTTACTTTTAGAAGAATTCCTATTAAAATAAACAATTTCTAAAACTTAATTAATATAAATTAAACAGTCACATATAACATTTAGAATTATCATATGAAATCACTGAAAATTAAAATTTTAGCATAACACTATTATTAAAATTAATTTGAAAATATGACTTTAAAAATATTAAAGTGGAACTTCAATAATATGGAAAAGATAAAAACAAAATTAATATTTAAATTTTTTTTAACAAATTAAATATGTAATGAACAAAAAAATAATGCCTTATCGTTAAATAAAAAATTAAATTATAAAAATCTGAATAAAAACAAAAAATCATGTTGAAAAAATTATACAAAAGTAAATAACTAAAAGTTAAAACATGATTAAAATAAATATTAATTCAAAAAATAAGAAGAATTAAAAAAGTAAAGATTATTTAATTACTTTACTTTTAATAATTTCCACTCTTTTGAGAGGATAAATCTTTTTAGCATTATGATAAATTTCAGATGCTAATTTACCATTAACACACACATTAACTAATTCATCAAATGATTTTTCAGCTGCTGCTTCAACAAGTAAATCTTCAATAGTTTTTCTCATGAATCTTTGTTGGGAAGATTTAGCTCTTCTGATAGTTACAGCTAAAACTTGTAATTTTATCAAACGATCATCTTTAGTTTTAACTACAGCTGAAGCATCGATTCTTGAAGTTCCTCTTCTAATCATACTTCTAACATAATCAGTGGTAGTTTTATGACCTGTGAATTTAGTATTTGCAACAGTTCCTGCAACATTATCAATTTCAAATCTGAGTTTAATATATTGTTTTGAGAAGTCTCCAGTTAATTCTCTCATAGTAACTTCAACCCCTCTACCAATGAGAAGTTCTGGATCTTTTGCTGGAGTTTCTCCGATTTCTTTATCTTCAAAGTTCACTGGTGTTTTTATAGTGTACCAGGATTTTTCTTTCCATGTGTCACGTACTCTACGTCTTGCTTTTGCTTTTGCCATTATATCTATCCTATATATTTAATCTGTAATTTAGCGTTTATGCCATTAAAATTTTAAAACTAGCCCTAATTAAACTGTAAAATATGATTTTAAATGATTATCAAATTAAAAATGTTTAATAGAGTATTGTGAGTTCATCTCACATTATTTAAAGAAATTATTTTCAATTAAGTTTTAATTATTAAAACCCGCCCATTAAGGTTATAGATAGTTATTTCCTTCATAATATATAAATATTATCAAAATTTTATGAAAAAATATGAAAATCAATAGTTATAGAAAAAAAATAATAAAATAAGAAAAAAAGGAAATGAAAAATAATTTCCCATTTTTTAAATTATGGTTTTAAAGACACTCCAATAACCGATACCAAAATACTAACGAAAATATTTTCCCTTAGTATGCATGATTAAAAGTATTATATGAAGCCAACCCATAAGGATCATTTAATAATATTTCATTATTTTGGATTTTAGGAGTATCACCACTTTTGTTTAGATAAAGACTATTTTCATTTTTATCATAACTAGAGGCATTGAATGATAAATATGTGTCTTTTACTAAATTATCGATATTCAAAACACTACTAAACCGATTAAAATTATTTTCCATGTCAATAAACTCCTGTTTACCCAATGTTGAGTTTATATCTGGAATTTTAATCTTACAATCAATGAAATTTAAATTAGTATTTGAATTATCTCTAGAGGGCTCGATATTATTTGAAACAGGAGTGGAATTGTTAGGGACATTAGTTACATTTTCAATTGTTTCGACCAATGTAAAAGTTTTAGTAGTGTTAAATAAATCAATAGAAATCACAATAAATGAATTATATTCCTGTGTAATACCATAAGAAAGGATATAGTCTTTTAATAATATTGAAATTGAGTTATTAACTAATGATCCCTTATTCCAAACCACCAGAATAATCACCCCCGACTAATTTTAATAAAATATCTGAAATTAATTTCGCATTAATTTCATAATCTAATACCTTAGTATTGTTATTTAATGAATTAATGAGGCAATAATTTAATTCAATATTTTTTTTACTAAGATTAGATTTAAATGATGTCCAAACGACAATATTTTTATCATTTTTACCAACAGTAATATTCACATTACTATCAGCAATGTTTAATTTTTCATTTCTTAAAACAGGTTTCATAATATCTCTTAACACATTTGTGTAATTGAATGCATCTAAGAGATTATCACTTTTAATAATTATAGTGAAAGTAATCATTACCCTTATATGAGTTATAGTATTTATAGTAATTTCAGTGAATTTTATGTTATTAGAAATAGTGGAATAAGGAATAATATTTAATTCACCAGATTTAGAATTATAAAAAGTAAAATTTTCAACAACAAAAACAGCCACTTGACTGTGCAAATTACTTGAATCTAATACATTAACAGCGATAATATCATCACTATCAGTAAAACAAGTATTTAAAATATCATGCAACATATAAAATATATCACAAGATATAATATTATTAATATCAGAAATTATATCTGCAGCACATTCCACATTAGAAGTAATTAAAGAAATAATATTATTATTAGTAACTGCAATACTGTAATTAATAGTGTTTAAATTAACATTAGTAAGATATATAAGTTCAAGAGCATTATTATTATAATATATCGTAGTGGTATTTACATAAACTCCTGAATTTTGCCTGATGACAAGTTCAATAATACAGGACATATTTTGTTTTGGATTACTAATGTTTGTGAAATTAATAGTAAATTGTATTGAACAAACAGAATCAGTATTATTATTTGTTATTACGAAATAATTGAGATTTAAATCTCTAATTGTGAAATGTGGATTTTCACAAGAATTCAACTCATTTTCATCTTCATAATAAATAGTATATATATCAGAATAAAAACTATTAAATTCTTTTATTACAACACCAGAGACAATGTTAAGTTGATTATTATAGTTTATAGTATGAATATTATCTTCAGTGATGTTTAAATATTCTAAAGTTTGATTTTGATTTTTCCAAATTCCAAAAGAATCATAAGAATTGGAATTATATGTATAAAAAGAAGTATACGTATTCCTATTATTCTCAGAACAATCTAAAGTAGAATTAGATTCTATACAGATTATGTTATTTAAATATTCTTCCTCTTCACTGGAGATTTCATTATTTTCAACACTTGAAGTGTTTGATGTATAGTTAAATATCCTTGAGGAAATTGCATAATTTGTAGAACTTAAATCATTTTTCACATAGGAATTTGAAATATTAATTATATAAGTATTATTTTCAGCATGATAATTACCATTTTCCCCACAAACATTATTAACAACAGAATTTGCATCACATTCACTGGAAGTGTCTTCTTCTGTTATTGGAATTGTATTTGAGTATGAAATAGGTTCACTATCAACTGCTAATTCTCCATCAGATGCTAAAAGTATATTATTTGCATTGAGGAGATTAAAGTCAACTACATCTTCTTTTATTGAAGTATCTATAATATTGAAACTGCCAATATTAACAGTATCATTATATTCTTTTGATTTAAGATCAAATTCATTATTAAAACTCAAGTCATCTATTTCAATATTGCAGGATATATAATTTTCACAATATTGTGTGGATAAATTGAAAATTTGACCTGTATCACTATACCAATTTTCGAAAACGTAATAAGTATTCATTTCTATATTATCTTTACGGCAATTAAATAGACATTGATTATTTGAAGTTAATCTGTAATTTCTAAATGTTAAATCATTAATAACATCTGAAGTCATGAATATATGATTATTTGAATATAATAAATCAATGATATGTCCATTATTTGTTAATGAACAAAGATTGCTATTTAATGATTCTTCTATCCAATTAGTTGTTAATGAACTATCATCAGAAAGATCGCAAATATGATTTTTAGTTAATTCATCATCATTAATACAGCAACTGAAATAATTATATAATGTACTTATTGCAGCATCATGAATAATTTCTTTATCAATTGCATTTAAAATATTACTAGCATAACGACCAGCAATAGTGTTTAATTTATTAAGATTATTAGTGCGAACAATATTGCTAGCATCATCACCAGCATTATTAGGATTATTGGTTTTCTTTATACATGCAACATCACTAGCTTCATCACCAGCGGTGTTTTCAGATTCATCTTGATTAATTTCATCATCATTACTAGCATCATCACCAGTAACATCATTAAAATCAACAAAACCAAATGCACGAGCTATGTTTCTAGCATAACTACTGGAAACATCATCACAATCACTACGATCATCTTCATATGCAATATCACTAGCAAAACCACCAGCAATATTATCAGAATCATCAAAACTAGTTACATAGGAAATATTACCAGCAAAACCAGCAATATTATTTGAATCTGTGAATGAATCTGCATGGACAATATTTCTAGGAAAATGTCCTGCAATATCATTTAAATTACCGGAATTAAACACATGAACAAAATTAGAAGTAGTAGAAATGTCATTTGAAACAAAATTATTGTTTACACTTGTAATATTATTATTATCAATACAAACGTTAGTTATAACTTCATTGGAAGTTACATCAATAACATCATCAGAATCATCATTAACAATGAAAATATTATCATCATTATCATTGGTTATATAATCAGAATAATCATTAGTAGAAATAGAATTATCATCTACATTAATAATATTATCTGCGGCAGTAGTATTTTCTGCGATAATATCATTTGTATCTTGTGCATTTACAACAGATATTGTAAACATCACCATGATAATTATAACGGTTATGAATAACCTTGTTTTACAAGTTTTGATTGACATATTTCATCATTCATGTATTTTTTCTGAATATAACAAAGCCGAATACAAAATTACTTATAAAATTTATAAACTGAAAGAATATTAATTATAAATATATATAATATAATATATAAATGTTTTGAAAAAAAAATGGCCATATAATTATAATAATTATACTGATTTAATCAAAGAAAAAATCCAATGATTAAACCAAATATAATTATTATTTCGTGACAAATCTAATAATCTCCATTATAAACAACCTCAGTTGAATTATAACAGATAATTAGCAAATTTTAACTATCACTAAAAATGTTTAATATTCTTTCAATTCAATTTTTTAGTAATATTGTTAAAACTTCAATTATATGCCCTATCAATTTGCAAATTATATTCACTATAATTACAAATCAACAAGTGAATTATTATATATTATTAATAAATATAAATACTTTTTGATAATAGTATTACTCGGCATTCATGAATTTAACATGTTCAATATATCTATTTAAAACATCAGTAATTGGACCTTCATCCATGACAAGTTTAATATTGGCATCTTCAGCTTTTATTTTTGATTTAAATCCATATTGAACAGATATTAAAACATCACAATCTGAACAAGCCTTAATTACCTTACCACCCTGATGTTTTGAATCTTTAGAAATTTCAACTTCACGCATTTCAAGAAAATCCAAATTATCCTGATTATAATCATAAATATATATTTTATTCCCCTTACCAAGATGCAAATCCACATTTTTTCCATCTGAAGATATAACTGCTAAACGCATTTTATTTACACCTCCGCACCATCTAATGCGTGTAGACACATACAATCCTTTGTATCATCAACATTTTTTATGAAATTATAAATTAATTCAAGAAGATCATCTTCTTTCTGTTTAACCATTTCAAACACTTCATCAATAGTTAGTTCCTGAGGAGAAATTCCTGAAGCATAATTTGAAACAATACAGATAGAATTATAACACATTTCCCTTTCACGTGCAAGAGTAACTTCCGGAATACCAGTCATTCCAACAAGGTCCCCTCCAAGCATTTTAAACATTTTAATTTCAGCAGGAGTTTCAAAACGTGGCCCCTCTGTACAGACATAAGTTCCACCTAAAAGCACATCACCAGATTTATTTAAAATTTCTTTTAACTGCGGACAATATGCTTCGGTTACATCAATATGAACTACTTTATCCTCATAGAATGTTTTAACTCTATCCTGTGAGAAGTCTAGAAAATCATTTGGAATTACAAATGATCCCGGTGGCATTTCAGTATTCATAGATCCAACAGAATTTGTTGCAATTATTTTAGTAACACCCAGTTGTTTAAGAGCATCAATATTTGCCCTGTAATTAATTTTATGTGGTGGAATTGAATGTCCCTGAGCATGTCTTGGGAGGAATGCTACTGTTTTATTGAATATTTCCAATATGGACACTTCAACTTCCCCATAATCTGTTTTAACAGTTTTCTTATTACATTTATCTGCTTTTTGAGTTATTTCATAAACTCCGCTGCCGCCAATTATACCTATCATATTAATCTAACCTTTGCAAACGGATAATGGTCTGAGTTTAGCAACTAGTTTAGCAATTCCAGTACTATCTGATACTTTAACAACACTATCAACATCTTTATATGCACCAGGCGCTTCTTCTTCAATAACATGTTTACTGGTGGCTTTGATTTTAATACCTTTTGATGCGAGATTATTTGTAATTTCATCTGCATCATAGTTTTTCTTAGCTTTGGAACGTGACAGGATTCTTCCAGCACCATGTGCTGTTGAACCGAATGTTTCATTCATTGCAGTTTCACTACCGCATAATACATATGATGCTGTTCCCATTGTACCTGGTATTAATACGGGTTGTCCTACTTCACGGTATTTTAATGGAACTTCTTCTCTTCCAGGTCCAAATGCACGGGTTGCTCCTTTTCTGTGAACAAGTACTTCTTCTTCACGATTGAATATTTTATGAGTTTCCATTTTTGCAATATTATGAGCAACATCATATACAATATTCATTTCCATGTCTTTTGCAGATTTATTTAGAACTTCTTCAAATGTTTCTCTTATCCAATGAGTCATCATTTGTCTATTTGCCCATGCATAATTAGCTGCTGCTGCCATTGCCTGAATATAGTTTTGTGCTTCTTTTGAATCTAATGGTGCACATGCTAATTGTCTGTCTGCAATTTTGATTTTATAATTTTTATATGCTTTATCCATAATTCTTAAATAATCGGAACATACCTGGTGTCCGCAGCCTCTGGAACCTGAATGGATCATAATAACAATCATTCCTTTTTCAAGTCCGAATACTTGAGCTACATTATCATCATAGATTTCATCGACAATCTGGATTTCTAAAAAATGATTTCCTGAACCAAGAGATCCTAATTGTGGGATTCCTCTTTTTTTAGCTTTATCAGATACTATATTTGAATCTGCGTCTATCATTCTCCCATTTTCTTCTAAAACCTCTAAATCTTCACTCCAACCATATCCGTTGTTAACAGCCCATTCTGCTCCATAGTCAAGAACATCATTGATTTCATCTTTTTCAAGTTTGATTTTACCTTTACTTCCAACTCCAGAAGGTATGTTTTTAAATAGTTTTTCTGTGAGTTCATCTAAATGATTTTCAACATCGTTCATGGTTAAATTGGATTTTATTAATCTAACTCCACAGTTAATGTCAAATCCCACTCCTCCAGGAGAGACTATTCCGTTTCTTAAGCTGAATGCTGCAACTCCACCTATTGGAAATCCATATCCGAAATGAATATCTGGGAGCCCTATTGCATATCTTTGAACTCCCGGAAGACATGCTACATTTACTATTTGTTCAATTGCTCCTTCTTCCAAATCATCAAAATATTCATCTGCTATGTAAAATCTTCCAGATGCTCTCATGGATTTATTATAAGAGCCTGGAATTTCATAAATATTATCACTAATTTTTTTAATTTCATCTTTAATGCCCATAAGTATCACATGATTATTTTCTAAATAATGCAGATATACCTGCAATTAATAAAAATATCGCACTTAATATATTAATATAATCAGAACCTAAGATAACAAACATTGTTGCAATTATAAATCCAATACCTGCTATTTCCGAGTTCTTTTTAACATAATATGTTGAAACTAAACCTAGAATTGATGCCATGATAGCAATGACTCCTAAAAATGGAGTGTGTGTTTGAGTGATGTTTTCTAGAAAGATTAGAAATGATCCTGAGAATATTCCTATAACAGAACCACATAATCCGAAAAACATTTCAAAATTTCTTGATATGTGTTTAGTTCTTTTCATAGTATATTTATATTTCTTTAATCCAATATTAAATTTTTTATAAATCAACAATTGCTTGAAGTTCAACATGATCTGTTTTTTTAACAAACATTTTATGGAATGTTATCGCTTTTATTTCTGTTTTCCGTTCATGTTTATTCCAGTTTATTGGTTCTCCTTTGATTATGGCTTTAAGGTTCAGGTTATCATCTATTGTTATGTGAAATTCGCTGAAAAGCATGAATTCAGTTTCATGGTAGAATAGTAATTCCTCTAAATAATCATATAAAAGAGAAACTTCATCTTCTGAGGATATTTGAAATTCAATTTCTTTTTCAGGTGTGATATTTGAAGTATCTGATATTATGTTGAATATTGCTAAACTTGCATTTTCAAATGCTTGATTAATATCTTTTCCATAAGCTTTAAGTCCAATATCTGCTGTTGCTTCAAAATATTCATATTTTTTCATGAAGTTCACATACCTTTTTTTTCAGTTTTCAAATGCTCTATCTCTTTGGTTATATATATACTTTCAACAATTTTAAATATAGTGATGAAAATGTTAAGCAATAATGACACCACAATACAAGTAGATTTAAGGAAAAAGAAATCAGTGAAAGATGAACTCATATATAGTAATTTAGATATTCAATCTTGCATGGTAGTGCTTATAGTAATAACAGCATTACTTTTATCTGTTATTTCAGTTGTTGCAGCACATGCACCAATTGTCTAATTTAGAATGTATAATAAACGATACCAAACCCTTTTAGTTGTAACATTAGACTATAAGCTCTCATGCAAGATTCTCTAATGTTAAAATTAAAAAAAAAACTAATTTCCCAATACAGGAAAAAAATATTGAATTAAATAATATACTCATCGGGGTTAAAACGCAATATAATTTCCCTAGAATTCCTAACCCCTTTTCCTGTATATTTGGTATCAATTAACCTTATAAATTCCAGTTTATCTAATGCCCGATTAAAAGAAGCATAACTTGATCCAGTTTCCTTTTTAAATTGATCAGATAATATTTTAGCATCACATAATCCTTCAGTATTAACAATCATTTTCATAACTGTTCTTTCAACATCATTTAAAGATTTCAATGCAACAGAAATATCAACTGATACTAATGAATCCACTGCTTTTTCAAAATGTTCCTGGTTAATTTCACGACTGGCATCAGCTTCAGCAATATTACCGCAAGATCTTAAAAGATTAAAACCGATTCTTAAATCACCATTTTCCAATGCATACATTGCAATTTGTTCTAGAATATCATCAGACATTACATTTGGGAAAAATCCTGCTTTTACACGATCACGTAAAATATCTTCAATTTCAGAATAAGTATATAGTGGAAATACAATTTCCTGAGGAATGAAAACAGTGTTTACGTTTTTATCAAAAGCATATTTAAATTCCAAATCAGATAATATTGCGAAAATAGAATTTTTAACACCAGGATATTCTTCATAAGCTCTAAGTAAATCATAAACTAATTTATTAGCATTTTTAGATTGGAATAAATAATTAATATCGTCTAAGGCAACAACTAAACTCTTCTGATTACTTTGAAGATATTTCATGATTTTATCATATATTCTTGAAAATGGAACACCTGTTTCAGGAGGCGCATGACCGAATATTTCTTTATGTATTATTGAGAATATTCCAAAACGAGTAGTGTGTAATTGACAGTTAATATAAACACAGACAACTTTTTCAGTGTTTTTTTCAACTAATTCAAATACTTTTTTTATAGCAGTTGTTTTTCCAGTTGCAGGAGATCCTAAAACAACAGCATTTGAGGGTTGACCTCCTCTCATTGCAGGCCTTATTGCCATTGCCATAGCTTCCATTTGAGTATCCCTAAAATTATAATTTGGAGGGAAATAATCTGGATCAAAAGCATTTATGTTTTGAAAAAGACTTTCATCATACATTAAAATATCTTCAATTGCCATATTATCATATTATATTTTTATTATTATAAAACAATTATTATTTTTTTCATAATTTGATGATTTCAACATTTTCATTTTCCACAATCCAGTTGGTGAATTCTTCTGCATATTTTAATTTTTTCTTTTTAAAATCATCTGCTTTTGCGGTTTCATTTTCAAGATTAGGTCTTGAATATTTAGTTACAATATCACCAAAATCCATTCCTGCAAGTGTGATTTGTGATGCTCCAAGTGCAACTGCTAAAAAGAGTCCTCTATCACCATCGGTGAATCCTCCAAAATTATACAGGTTTCCGATTGGTTGTGCTTGTGTTGTACCTAGAATGTTTGTGAAAAATGATGTTAATTGTGCTATTTTTTCAATATTATCTCCATGAGCATGTATGACCATGTTTGATCCTTTTAAATTGGCAAGTAATATATCATCAAGATTACCATCTAAATCGGTGACTATAATATCTGGTGCGATATGTTCTTCGATTAGGGCTGTTGTTGCACCATCAGCTGCTATTAGAACATAATCTTTTAAATCATAGTCTTTTTTTAGTTGTTTTATATGTTTTTTTAATGATGGTCCTGCTCCAAATAATATGTGTTTATCTGAAAATGAAATAATTTCTGTTAAATCATTTAATCTGAGACATTTTTCTGTGGATAGGATTTCATCTAATAGTTTTGCTGATTCTTCATCTTTTTGGCGTGAAAAACCGAAATCATTTAAGATTTGAATATAATATTTTTCCCATAGCCCAAATTCCATTTTTTTAAACCTCACTTTTGTATTAATTTAATTTTAGCTTTTGATTTGTTAAATAATTTTTTATTTGAATTGTTACATTTTTTTTAAATTTACATTATTTCCTGTTATATGGAGGTTTAGTTTATGTATGTATTTGACTGTTGTTCCTATGAGTAGTGCTCCTAGTATTGTTCCGATCCCTACACTTCCTATTTGACCTAGAAATCCGTAGCTTAATATTAGTGCTGTTGAAACTATTGTAATGTCCAAGTATACTTTGATTTTTGAAAATGGTTTGTTTGTTACTATTGCTATTGCTTGTGTGACTCCTTCAACGGATAGAGGTATTATGTTTGTTGGAACGTAGAAGAATAATCCTAGTGCTATTAATAGTATTGAAAGTAGAGTCAATATTAGTGCTATGAGTAGATTGTTTGCAGAAGGTATGATGTTCATTAGTGAGACGGATATGCTTGTGAATATTGAAAATATTATTCCAACGAATATTTGTAGAAAGTGTTTGTGGGAGAAGTTGTTTTTAAGTAGAATCCATTCTATTATTACTAGTAGTGTGTGGAATAGGAATGTTGCAATGCCTATGTTGATTACTGATATTAAATCTATTGCATATGGTATTGAGCTTACTGGTGCTGATCCTAGTCCTGATTTTATTGAAAATGCCACTCCTAGGGTGATTAGGTATAATCCGAATATGTAGTTGAATATTCTTTTTAGTGTTAATTTTTCTCCGCTTACTTGCATTGTATTATATATTAGATTCCATATTATTTAAACAATTAGGTGAATTTAATATTATTATTAAACAATGTTTGAATATTATGGTCTGAATATATCTCATATTGAAAAATATGCATATTAAAAATATTTAATAAGTATAAAAATAAAAAATATAATTTAGCTTAAGAAAGCTTATTTTATTGGAGGAAATTTAATGAATGATATTTTATTAATGCTTCCCGGTCCAACAACTGTACATCCTAGAGTGCTTAATGCAATGTCACAAGCTGTTGTGAACCATAGAAGTGCTAAATATGGTGAAATTTTAACTGAAACTACTGAATTAATGAGTAAAGTTTTCCAAACCCCTAATAATTCTTATT
>SUTL01000038.1 GCA_015062925.1 Methanobrevibacter thaueri | reverse complement strand
AGAAATTTCAAAAAAAAAAAATAATAAAAAAATTAAAGATCTATTTCATAGCATCTTTAACCCGGTCAAAAAGACCTTTTTCAACATGATTAATTTCCTCACCACTAACAGAAGCAAACTCCTCAAGAATCTCTTTCTGCTTGGAATTCAATTTCTTAGGAACAACAACCTGCACAGTAACATACATATTACCCCTACCATGATGTCTAACAGAATTCATTCCCTGACCTTTCAACTTGAAAATAGTACCGCTTTGAGTTCCAGGACTAACCTTAAACTCAATCTCCTTACCTTCAATAGTAGGAATACTAATAACATCACCTAAAGCAGCCTGCGGGAAACTAATTTGCTGATCAACATATAAATGATCGCCCTCACGAGTAAAACGCTTATCCTTTTTAATATGAATAGTAACAATCAAATCTCCCTCAAGGCCAGTTCCATCACCACAGTTCCCTTCACCGGAAACCCTTAAATGATTACCTTCATTAACACCTTCTGGAATTTCAATTTTAATTGTTTTAGTTTTCCTCTCATATCCTCTACCATGACAATCAGTACATGGATCAGTAATTATCTTACCAGTTCCACCACATTCCCTACAAGGTCTAACATTAACCATCTGACCTAAAAAAGTATTGCTGACCTCTTTTACCTGACCTGTACCGTCACAGGTAGAACATGTTTCAGGATTGCTTCCAGGTTTTGATTTAGAACCATGACAAGTAGAACATAACTCATTCCTTGTGATTTTAATTTCTTTCTCACAACCATTAAATGCTTCTTCAAGTGTAATAGGAACTTCAGTATAAATATCAGAACCTTTCTGAGGACCATAACCTCTTCTATTTCCACGTGAACTTCCACCACCAAAGAACATGTCAAAAATATTTCCAATATCAAATCCCTGGAATATATCATCAAAGTTCACATTCTGATAGAAGTCTTCAGCAGTATAACCATCCATTCCAGCATGACCGAACTGATCATATCTTTGACGTTTTTCACTATCAGATAAAACAGCGTAAGCTTCACTTACTTCTTTAAATTTATCCTCAGCTCCTTCTTCATCACAAACATCAGGATGGTATTTTCTGGCTAATTTACGATAAGCTTTTTTTATTGTTTTCTCATCAGCAGATTTATCCACTCCAAGAACTTCATAATAGTCACGCTTGTCTGCCATCTAGTCACCTTAAAAAAAAATAATAGAATAGAAAAAAAAATAATAGTTTTATCAAATAAAGTTAGTTTTTAATTGATTCTGAATATTTTGATAAAACTATATTAATTTTAATTTCTAGTCTTTAACTTCATAGTCTGCATCAATTGTGTCATCATCATTATTATTAGCATCACCAGCAGCATTAGGATCTGCTCCAGCTTGTTGTTGAGCTTGAGCTTCTGCTTGTGCTTGCTGATAGATTTTAGCACCAATTTCTTGAATTACATTGGATAATTCATCGGATTTTGCTTTAATGGCATCAATATCATCGCCGGCTATAAGTTCTCTTAATTCACCAATAAGTCCTTCGACTTTTGTTTTTTCATCTTCAGATACTTGATCTTTAAGTTCATCTAAGGTTTTCTCTGAAGTGTAAATTAATGAGTCTGCATTGTTTCTGATTTCAATTTCTTCTTGTCTTTTTTTATCTGCTTCAGCATTCATTTCTGCTTCTTTAATTTTTTCTTCAATTTCTTCATCAGATAATTTTGTGGAAGAAGTGATTGTTATTGCTTGTTCTTTACCGGTTCCTTTGTCTTTAGCGGTTACATTAATAATTCCGTTTGCATCAATATCGAAGGTTACTTCGATTTGTGGAACTCCTCTTGGTGCAGGTGGGATTCCTACAAGTTGGAAACGTCCAAGTGAAGTGTTATCTGCAGCCATTTTTCTTTCTCCTTGTAATACATTAATATCTACTGAAGGTTGATTATCAGCAGCTGTGGAGAATACTTGGCTTTTTTTAGTTGGGATTGTTGTGTTTCTTTCGATTAATGTGGTTGATACTCCACCTAAGGTTTCAATACCTAAAGATAATGGGGTTACATCTAATAATACAATGTCTTTAATTTCCCCAGCTAATACTCCTCCTTGGATAGCAGCACCCATGGATACACATTCCATAGGGTCAATTCCACGTTCAACTGGTTTTCCTATGAATTTTTCAACAAATTGCTGTACAATAGGCATTCTGGTAGGTCCACCTACAAGGATGATTTTATCAATTTCGGATTTGCTCATTTTAGCATCATCTAATGCTTGTTGCATTGGTTTACCTGATTTTTCAACAATTGAATCAACAAGCTCTTCTAATTTAGCTCTTGTAAGTGTAATAATCAAGTTTTTAGGAGTTCCATCACTTCCCATTGCAATGAATGGTAAGTTTACTTCTGTGGTTGTGGTAGTGGATAATTCGATTTTTGCTTTTTCAGCTGCTTCTCTTAATCTTTGAACTGCTTGATCATTATCCATTAAATCAATACCTTCTTGGGATTTAAATTCTTCTGCAAGGTATTTGATTAATACATTATCCATGTCTGTACCACCGAGTTGGGTGTCTCCGCTGGTGGATCTTACTTCAAATACTCCTCCACCGAATTCCATGATGGTTACGTCTAAGGTTCCTCCTCCTAAATCATAAACCATAATGTTCATGTCTTCTTCATCGGATTTGTCAAGACCGTATGCGAGGCTTGCTGCGGTTGGTTCGTTTACAAGTCTTACAACGTCAAGTCCTGCGATGGTTCCTGCATCTTTGGTTGCGGTTCTTTGGTTGTCGTCAAAGTATGCTGGTACAGTAATAACTGCTTTTTCTATTGGTTCTCCGAGGAATGTTTCTGCGTCTTTTTTGATTTTTTGAAGGATGAATGCGGAGATTTCTTGTGGGGAGTATTGTTTTCCGTTCACTGTGACTTTGTGATCGGTTCCCATGCTTCTTTTAATTGCGGATATTGTGTTTTCTGGGTTGGTTACTGCTTGTCTTCTTGCAGGTTCTCCAACTAGCATTTGTCCGTCTTCTGTGAATGCAACGTAACTTGGGAATGATTTTCCGTATTGGCTTGCTCCTTCAGCAGATGGGATTGGTGTTGGTTTTCCTCCAACAAGTACAGATGCTGCTGAGTTACTTGTACCGAGGTCGATTCCTATGATTTTTTCTTTTTTAGTATCAGACATAATTATCACCTTATTATTTTTTTTTTTTAATTATAAATTAATTATAAATAAACATTATTTTTTACAAACTATTACTTTTGAATATTTAAGAACTTTGTCTTTGTACATGTATCCTTTCATTAACTCTTCTATAATATATCCGTTTTCAACATCTTCTGATTCTTGAACCATTAATGCTTCGTGTTTGTTGAGGTCGAATTTTTCGCCTTTTGCTGGGATTTCACTTACTCCCTGTTTTGTTAAAACATCTTTGAATTTATTATATATGAGTTCAATACCTTCTCTTAAATCTTCATTATTTTCAGTTTCTAGTGCTCTACCGAAGTCTTCGTAGCAGTCGAGAAATTCTTTTATTACATTTTCATTTGCAAATTTCAATAGATCTTTATTTTTTTTATCTGTTATTTTTTTGAAGTTTTCAAAATCTGCTTGAAGTCTTTGTGATAGGGAAATGTATTCTTGGGTTTCGTTTTTGAGTTTTTCTATTTCTTCGTTTTTTGAGGTTATCTCGTTTTCAAGTTCCTTGATTTTTTCTTGATAATCTTCGGTTTTGACTTCAGTTTCACTTTTTAAATCATCTGCCATCATGACACCTTTTAGGATTTTTATTGAAAAACTATTGTAATAGCTCTGGGAGAATATATACTTTTTTTGGTTGTTAATATTTGGTTTTTTTGGAATTTATGGACATATAGGAAAATGGTTCATCTTTTAGAGCTATTACTTTAAGTTTTTCTAAACCAAATATTAAAGTAACCAAAAGTTATCTTTCTCTTACAATATTATAGTAACAAAAAGTTATATAAACTTTTCGATATATTACTAACACAAGGTAATTAAAATCAATGATTTTATATATCACATAAAATATAAAATAATAAACATGAAAAATACAAACAACATTGAGAAAAATAAAAAATCTTCAAAAAACCTCAATTCACAAACCAACCACATAGAAGTAAGGAGAAACTACTCCTATCCAGAAGATGACATTGATGTAGAAGATATCCTTGATGTAATGGGTTGTAAAACTAGAAGAGACATAATAAATCTTTTAAGAGAAGAACCTATGTTTGTAAGCGAAATATCCAACCAACTAGATGTCGGACAAAAAGCAGTGATAGCACACTTACGTGCAATGGAAGACATAGGAATACTAAACTCCTCATACAAAAAGATTTTAAGAGGCCGTCCAAGAAAATACTATGATTTACAAAATGAAGTAAACATCCACATCACCATCAACAGAAACGACTTCAACGTACAATTCACAGATGACATTCTAAATACACTACAACTCCCATCAGGAGATGAATGGTCAAAACTACTGGATATAGAAAAAAGAATTGATGACGGACAACTGGAAGCAATTGATGAGTTGAAAAATCAAATCAGATTATATGGTAATCTTTTAGAACGAGCAGAATACATTCTAGAAAGAACCATAAGAAACAGATAATATAATATGTTTGAATCAAAACTTCAAACATTATTATTTTAATTTCTTTTTTTTTAGGATAATTTTCCCACCCATATTATTAATTTCATAATTAATTTAACATAGTTTTTAATCTTAAAATGATAATTTAATTAACTGTTTATTTAATTATTTTATGAGGCATATTTCAATTTAAAGTGTAATCATTGATTCATCTATATCTTGCTATAATATTTTGACCTAAAGATACTGATCCGTCACCGGCACAGGTATTTATATGCTGAATGAAATTAAAATCATTATCTTCAATCTGATTTTTAACACAATCAGTTATTGCTTCATTATAAAACACTCCACCAGTAGCTCCAATATCATTAATTCCTTTAGCATCAGCAGATTGAATTGCAAGTTCACTTAAACCTTTTGCAACTGCAATTTGACCCGCCGCTGCAACATCAGCTTTTTTTGCTCCATTCTGATATAATCTCACAACTTCACGTAAAATCTCAGTAGTATTCAGTTGATTGTTTTCGATTATAACTGGAATATCTAATTCTTTAGTGGAGTAATATGCACTTGATTCCAGTTTCATAGAACATTCTCCTTCATATGTTCTTTCATGACAAATTTCAAGGGCAACAGCCATTGAATCAAGAACTCTACCAGTACTTGTTGTGATTCCAACATTTATTCCGGAGGATATTTGTTTTTTAATATTTTTAATTTCAACCTCACCATATTTAAAATAATCAGCATAGGATTTAATTAAATCATCATCTTTCAGGATACTTGCAAGCATTCTTGCAGGGTATCTGGTTGCCATATCTCCACCAGGCATTAACTGAGGTTCAAGATGCCCCAGTCTTTCAAAACTTTTAACATTAGTATATAGGATTTCCCCACCCCAACTGGTTTGATCACTTCCATATCCCACTCCATCAGCAGCAATAACAATCATTTCATCTATCCCATGATCATTTGCAAGTGCAGCTGAATGAGCATGATGATGCTGAACCGGTAAAACCCGAGCATCATATTTTTCACCCAGCTCATGTGCCAGGCGTGTTGTGAAAAAATGAGGATGCATATCACATGCAATAACATCAAATTCATTGATTTTTGTGATTTTACTCATATTTTCAATTGCATTTCTTAAAAACATTAGTGTTTTAGGTTTATTTGTATTTCCAATATGCTGTGAAGGATATATTTTATCTTCACTTGACACTGAAAAAGTCACATCAAGTTCCGGGCCAAGACTCAGTACTTTCAAATCATTAACATCATAATTTATTGTATAAGGTTCCGGAGTATATCCTCGTGAACGTCTGATAAATGATAATTCATCATTTCTAAATCTAATCACAGAATCATCACAACGATTTAAAATTCTACGATTATGAATAAGAGAATAATCATTAACACCATTAATTATATCGGTATTTTCAATCATCATCGGTTCTCCGGGAATATTTGCCGAAGTCATAACATAAGTATCAATATCTCCCTCATCAAAAAGCAGATAATGCATTGGAGAATAAGGAAGCATCACTCCAATATTGTGAAGGCCAGGAGATAAGCTTTCAGGGAAATTATAATCTTTATTTTTCTTTAAAATAACAATTGGTCTTTTATTGGAGGTTATTGTTTGTGTTTCTTTTTCGGATAATACTGCATATTTTTTAAGACTTTCCAAATCCTTACACATAACAGCAAAAGCCTGATTTGGACGGTTCAAACGTTTTCTTAATTCTTTAATTGCATTATCATTATAAGCATCCACTACCAAGTGGGTTCCTCCAATACCTTTTATTGCAAGAACCTCACCATTTTCTAATAATTTACTGGCTTTTTTAATAGGATTTTCAACATTTAATTCATTGTTTTTATGGTAAAGTTTCATTTCAGGTCCGCATTCACTGCAACATATTGCCTCACCATGATAACGTCTGTCTAGAGGCTGTTCATATTCAATTAAACAATCCTTACATAATGGAAATTCATCCATACTGGTGTTTACACGATCATATGGAACACTATCAATCACGGTAAATCTTGGTCCGCAATCAGTACATGCATTAAAAGGATATTTATAACGTCTGTCATTAGGATTTCTAATTTCACTTAAACATTCATCACAAATAGCAATATCTGGTGGAATAACACTAACGCCACTGAATGAATCTTCACTTTCAATGATTTCAAAACCCTCATACTCACCGTTAATTTCTTTAATTTCCATAGAATCAATTTCAGCAATTGGAGGTAATTCCTGGGGCAATCTTTTAACAAAAATATCTGTGTTTTCACCTTCAATAACAATTTCAACAACATTTCCAAGATTCCTAACATATCCATTAAGGTTTAATTCACATGCAAGTCTATATACATAAGGTCTGAATCCCACTCCCTGAACAATTCCCTGTGTTAAAATCATTAAAGCATTCATATAAATAATATATATTGTAAGTCAAATTTTATATAATTTTACACCTATAATATTATATTATGAAAGATATACTTGAAAAATTAGTTAACGGAGAGATAAATATTGCACAAGCAGAAAAACTCTTAAAAACAAACAATATCCTGGAGTTTGATGAAATTGCCAAATTCGACATTAAAAGAAGTGATAGAACAGGATTTCCAGAAGCAATATTCTCACCAAGCAAAGATTTCAATGATTTAATCATAATAATCCAAAACTACCTTAAAAAAAGTAATGAGGATTTAATAATTACAAAACTATCCAATGAAAGATATGAAAAAATACTTGAAATCTTTAAAGAAACACCATATGTATTTGATTATAATAAAAGAGCACAAATACTAGTTATCAGAAAACAAATCTTAAAAAAAGAACCTAAAGCTAAAATAGGAATTATCACTGCAGGAACATCAGATATTAATATTGCAGAAGAAGCACGTGTTATAATAGAAGAAGGAGGATGTGAAGCAATAACCTCATATGATGTTGGTGTTGCAGGAATACACAGACTATTCCCTCAAATTGCAAACATGCTAAAAGAAGGAGTTGAAGCATTTATAGTCTGTGCAGGAATGGAAGGGGCATTACCATCAGTTGTAGCAGGATTGGTTGACGTGCCAGTAATAGGAGTTCCAACATCAGTTGGATATGGTGTTGGTGAAGGAGGAAGAGTAGCATTAGATGCAATGCTTCAATCCTGCGCTCCAGGAATAGCAGTTGTTAACATTGACAATGGATTTGGAGCAGCAGTTTTCGCACTAACCATAATTAACAGGGATTGAATGAAATACCAAATATTCAATCCAGAAAAACACGATCCCGAAAAAATCGCCCAATATGTATATGAAGTAGATTTCAGAACCTTCAACTTACTATTCAAAACACCTGAAAAAGCAATAAAAAAAATCTCCAAAAACCTAAAACCATCACAAACATTCTTAATCATCCTAGATGATAATGAAAACATAATTGGTATTCTAGAATACTATATGGATAACTTTCCAAAAGATTTCACATTAAAATCATTAAGATTACTTATAATAGATATACTTGACTACTTCACATTATCTGATGTGAAAAAAGGAGACTTATACATTGCAGACATTGCAATAGACAAATCACTAAGAGGTCAGGGAATAGGAAGTAAAGTTATTGAAGAAACAATAGAATATGCAAAAGAAAACAATATGAACAGAGTAACACTTGATGCTGATTTCAAAAACACACAAGCTAAAAAATTATATGAAAAACTAGGATTCCACCAATATAATAAAAAAAGAGTTAAAATCGGAAGTTTTGAAAGAGGAATGTATAATATGGAATTGAAATTAAAATAAATTATAATTATTCCATATCAGTATTCTGTTTGAAATTATGAACAATAGAATCAAAAACAAAATCAAAATCCTCTCTATAATTAGGATACTGATTCATTTCCATACTAATAGTCCTATTATCCTTTACAAAATAAGCAATAATAGATTCATTACCGGTGTTTAAATTCTTATAATAAACAATATGGGTATTATTCTCATTTGAGGTTTTTTCAACTTCAATACTATCATTGCTTTTAAGAGAACTCACCTTATCATTAAATAATTTCAAAGTATCCTTATTCAAACCAATAATTTTTATAAATATGGTTTCATTCTGATGATTTAATAAAGTAACATCTTTAGGATTACTATGTAATAAATTAAAACCTGTAGGTAAGGTTATTGTCATCTCGTCACATACAGTAACAGCTTTTCCAACTGTATCTGAAGAACTAATAATCAAATACAGACATCCTGCTCCAATTATAATTATGAGAAAAATTCCAATCCATCTTTTATCCATATTTTTTCCTCAACTTTCTTTTCATTCTTTTTTCTTTTCTTAATTTAGCATAATTAGCATCTTCAACGTAAGCATCACATACTTCATCAACAGGGCCTTCCATGATCAATTTACCATTATCAATCCAAATACACCTGTCACAAATACGTCTAACACTATTAATGGAATGTGAAACAAGCAGTACAGTCACTCCTTCAGCCATCATTTCATTAATCTTTTTACCACTTTTTTTTCTGAATTTAATATCTCCCACAGATAAAATTTCATCAATAATCAATATATCAGGTTCAATGAGGGTAGCTACTGAAAAACCTAATTTTGCCTTCATACCTTTCGAATAATTCTTAACAGGAACATCAATGTATTCTCCAAGCTCTGAATATTCAATGATTTCCTCTAATTTCTCATCAAGATACTTCTTATCCATACTTAGAAAAGCACCGTTTAAATAAATATTATCTCTACCTGTGTAGTTTTTATCAAAACCAGCACTTAATTCTAATAATGGGGCGATTTTACCATTAATAGTAATATTGCCTGAGGTTGGTTTATATATTCCAGCTATAATTTTTAAAAGAGTACTTTTACCAGCACCATTAAAACCAAGTATACCTAATTTCTCTCCTCTTTTAATTTCAAAGGAAATATCATCAAGAACTTTAATGGTTTTCCCTTCTTTCTTATCCCTTTTAAGAGTTCTAATAACATATTCTTTAAGGGTGTCTATTTTATCTTTTGAAAATTTAAATTCCATTGTTAAATTTTCAACACGAATAGCTATATTATCATCAAGAGCATTATTTTTTGTTTTATTATTCTTTTTAACATCTGACTCACTCATAAATAATAATCCCCTTATAATTCTAATGTTAATTTATCTCCATAAATATTGAATAAAAGAATTCCAATTCCAAGTGCGGTGAATGCAAATGCAGCTAAATATAATAATGTGGACATACTAGGTACAACACCATAAACACATTGTCTGAAACTGGTCATTGCACAATAAACCGGATTTAATGAGAATAATATCTGGAATTTAGTTGGAACAATCTCAATCGGATAGAATAATGCTGATGCATAAAGTAACATTAACATAAATACATTATATAAATAACCAATATCAGTGAAATAAGTATTGCAAACAGCAAGAATCAATCCCACTCCAAAAATTAACACAATAAGTAAACTGATAGGTATTATTGAATATATTAATGTGAAATTAAACTGTGCATGTGTAATAATCATAACTCCAAATAATATTCCAAATGATATTAAAAAGTTTACAAACTCATAACAAATAGAACTTATTGGAAACATTGGACGGGGAACATAAATTTTTTTTAATAATCTAGCATTCCGTCTAATGGAATTCATAGCACCTTTAGTTCCATGATTATAAAAATCAAACATTAATCTTCCAGCCAAATAATAAACAGGATAATTAACAACATTTTTTCCAAATAACATTGAAAATACAGCGGTAAATACTAACATTGTTAGTAATGGATTGAAGAAACTCCAAAGAATACCTAAAACTGAATCTTTATATTTTGCAGTTAGGTTCTTTTTAACTAATTCTGTTAGTAAGAATTTTTTCTGTGAAAACGTATCAAACATGGTAATAACCTATATTTTATTTATGTCTTCTTGAAAATTCATCAAAGACCTCATCAAGATCCACACCTTTATAAGCTAAAAGTAATAAAGTATGGAAAATCAAATCAACAGATTCATAAACTAGGTTTTCATCATTTTTAGATGCAATTAGAACTTCCCCAGCTTCTTCAGCGATTTTTTCAAGAATTTTATCTTCAGCTTTCTTATCACTGTCCTGCATGATATTGGAAGTATAGGAATCAATTGGATTGTCTCGTCTTGATTCTAGAACTTCATAAACTTCTCTTATGATTTTATCCTTTTCCATCCTAATCATCACCTTTAGATTCTTGGTCCTGTAAACTTTCTGTAAGTGCAATTAAAGGATGTTTATCATCATCAATAATTTCAATATCATCAAAACTTTTAATACCTGCTTTATCAGCTGTTTTCTCCATACCTAATTTTATGTCCTGACCTAAATCAATAACATATGAATCAACAGTTTCATAACCTCTTTGTGTTGATGCAAGTGCTCTGTGATGTCCATCCACTAAAATCCACCTGTCACCAGTTTTAACAACAATAGCAGGTTCAGCTAATCCTTTTTCCAATTCATAAGCCCTACCTTCAAGTTCATCAGCATAAACTCTGTCCTGAGTAGGTCTTAATTTATTAGTGTCGACAGGAATATGTTTTAAAGTAGTTTTAATCCCATATAATTGTTCAAGAGTATTCTTAAAGTATTCCACTTTATTCGGAGTTGATCTTTCAATATGTGACCTTACCATATCAGTATTTGTAATAATACCAACTAACACACCATTCTCATCAACAACGGGCATTCTTGAAATGCCTCTTCTAAACATAACTCTTGAAGCATCATTAATGGATAATTTTTCATTAGCAACCACTAAATTAGTGCTCATTATACCTGAAACTGTATCTGCCCATTCTTTAGCAACAACATCAAATGCAGTCACCATACCAACTAACCTTTCATTTTTAACCACAGGATAACTGTTATGATGACTTTCTCTCATTAACTCAATGATTTTTTCTGTTTCAGTATCAGGAGAAACACAAATGACATCTTTAGTCATATAATCTTTCACAAAAGACTTTTTCCCAGTCATATCTCTCCCCTCAATTCTTATTCTATATTTTCTTTTAAAAGTTTAACAGTTTCACCAGGATCTGCTTTTCCACGAGTTAATCTCATAACCTGACCAACAAGGAAATTAAGAGAAGCTTTTTGACCATCAAGATAATCCTGAACAGCTTTAGGATTCTCACTAATAGCTTGTTTAACAGCAGCTAAAACCTCATCATCTTTAACAACACCAAGCAAACCCATTTCCTCAGCAATAGCTTTTGGGGATTTATCATTATTAGGCATTTGTTCAATAATTTTATGCCCTGCTTTAGCAGTAATCTCTTTAGACTGTAACATGTTTAAAAATTCAGTTAAATCACTAACACTAATACCACTATCAGCAAAATCCAATTTATTATATGATAAAACCCTTTTTAATTCATCCCTCATTACTTTAGCAGCAAAAACAGGATCAATTTCCTTAACAACTTCTTCATAAGCAATAGCTAAATCCAATTCAGAAGTTAAAACCTTAGCAGACTCTTCATCAATACCATAATCATTAACAAACCTTTTCACCTTATTATGTGGTGCTTCAGGCATAGTATCTAAAATCCTTGCAATAGTCTCATCAGATATTTTCATCGGTGGAAGATCAGGATCTGTAATAAACCTGTAATCATCAGCATCCTCTTTCATCCTCATTCCAACAGTAATCATCTGAGATTCAAGATAAGCACGTGTTTCCTGTTTAACTTCAACTCCTCTCTTCATAAGATTTTTCTGCCTTACAAGTTCAAACTTCAAAGCTTTATAAGCACCTTTAATAGAGTTTACATTTTTCATTTCCACCCTATTACCACCGTTAATGGAAATGTTAACATCAGCCCTCATAGTACCTTCACCACGAGCACCACCACTATATTGTAAAACACGAATCAATTCCTTAAGGAAGTTTCTTGCTTCTTCAGGAGATTTAATATCAGGTTCTGTAACAATTTCAACTAAAGGAATACCTGAACGGTTAAAATTAACAGTACCCCTATCAGGTTTAAATTGACCAGGGTCTTCCTCAGCATGTATCTCCCTAATTCTAATACCATTTAACTCACCATTAATTCCAATAGGAACAGAAGTTCTCTGATAACCAGAAGGCAAGTCAGGATAATCATAATGTTTTCTCATAAAATAAATAACATCTTGATCAATTTCACAATTAAGCATCAAAGCAATCATTAACGCATTCTCAAGTGCTTTCACATTTGTTGGATGTGGTTTAGCACCAGGTTGATTAAGACAAATAGGACAGATATTTGAATTAATAGGTGCGTCCTGATAATTTGTAGGACAATCACAGAATAATTTTGATTCAGTTTCTAATTGTACGTGGATTTCAAGTCCACACATCATATCGACATCGTCACTAATAATAATTCCTCCCATTTAGGATAACTTTTTATATTATCATTATATTTGTCTATATTAATTTATAAATATTGTTGAAAAAATAGTGATAAATAATTGAATTCCAAAAATTTAAAAAAAATAATAAAAAAAGTAATGAATTAATTTTCAAATTCATCAATTAACTTCTGAGCCTGGTTCCAATCATTATGATCATCAATTTCAGTCCATTTAAGCCCATTAGTTAAAACAAAATCAATCGCACTGATTTTACTTAATCTTTTATATGCGAAATCATAATAATTCTGCTCATCATCAGCCATTAAATCTTCAAGAATATCATTGAATTTAGAAATATCGTTTTTAACAACCTTAGAAACACCAATAAATTCACCAGTACTACTTCCAATATCAATGCCCTTACCAATTTCTTTTATACTACCATTAGCAATGGTTTTATCCTCATTAAAGGTTTCATTTTCAATGATTAATTTAAAAGATTCCTCATTAAGAGTTTTAAAATTATCCACAATCAAACTAGTATTATCTCTCTCAGCAATTCTTGTAATAATCTCCGGATCAACCACATTATCTCCATTAATTAAAATAAAATCATCCAACTGATTATCCTCAATAAATTTACTTGCAATATAAGTTGAAACAGAAGTGTTAGTTACATCATACCTTTCATTTTCTAAAATCCTAATATTAATATTATACTTAGCTTCCAATTCAGGAGCCAAATCAATAACCTTATCTTTATTATAACCAACAATAACAATAAACTCTTTAATATCTTCATTCAACAAATTCTTAATCATTCTTTCAAGTAAAGTAACTCCATTAACCTCAAGTAAAGGTTTAGGAATTTCCTTTGTAAGGGGCATTAATCTAGTACCCATTCCAGCTGATAAAATTACACCAATCATCATTAATCACCTTTTCTATTCAATTTTACTCCATAAAATATTAAATGCTTTAATAGGAGCAGTTCTTTCAATAATCACATCATAAACAAAATTTACAATATCACTATTAATCTTATTATTCTCACATATATCTTTAACTGCTCTAATAGAATTCTTCCCTTCAAAAACAATTCCACTAGCGGCTTCATCAATAATTAACCTCTGACCATATAAAATTCCAAGAGTATGATTTCTACTTTCAGAAGAAGTTGAAGTTAAAATCAAATCACCAAAACCACAATACTCATGTGCAGTATCAAAGGAACCACCAAAAGCTTCAATAATCTTAATAGTATCCTTAAAACCTTTAGTTAAAATACCATACCTTGCATTCTCATTAATGTTCATTCCTTCACAAATACCATTAGCAATAGCATTAATATTTTTCAAAACACCACAAAGTTCAATCCCTTTAATATCATCAATAATCTTCACTTTAAACGTCTTAGTTGATAAAACAGATTTCACCTTCTCACAGTTTTCCTGTTTTCGGGATGCAATATTAGTAATGGTAGGTTGATTCAGCATAATCTCAGATGCAAAATTAGGACCTGATAAAGCCACATAATTCTCATCAAAATATTCACTAATCAAATCACCCATAGTATTTAAAGAAGGATATTCAATACCTTTAGCAGTAGTAACAAGAATAGTATCATTCCCAATAACTGCTTTTAAATTTTTTAAAGTATCTCTAAAAGCTGAAGAAGGAATAGCTAAAAATATAATATCACATACGCTTAAATCATTAATATCAGTTGTTGCTTTAATATTCTCATTTAATTTATGGTTAGGGTAATATTGACTATTATAATTAGTATTATTGATATCATCACATAAATCCTGTTTTCTAACATGTAATAATAATTGCTCAACATTTTCACTAATTATTTGAGAAATAGCAGTACCTAATGACCCCGCACCAATAACGCCCACGTTTAATGTCATTAACTCACCAACAATTTTATAATATAATTATACTATTATATATTTAAAGATTCATATTCCTATTATAATTTTTGGTGAAATAATTTTAATTTACTCACAGTAATATAATCCTCCAACATTAATCTCTTCTCAACATCTTTCAAATCATTAAAGGTTAATAAATCCAAACACTTACCAATATCAACACGTTTCAACACATTCTTAGTATATGGACGTTTAGAATCAAGAAAAACAATACTTTTAAGGAACTCTTTAACCAGTTCACTATTCAAAATCAACATAACAATATAAGCTTCATCATAATCATCAAATGATAAAAAATAACAAGTATCATCAAGCATAAAAGCTTTCTCACCATAAACCAGACAAAACAAGGGTTCTTTATAAAACCCTGACACGGCAACCTTATACTTCCTAAAAGAATAATCTCCAATCCCAAAAATACTAAACCTTGAAGCATTCTTATAAATGGAACTTTTCCTCCTATCAAAAAACTCCCTATTACGATTCAAATAATCCCAAGTCATAGGAAAATCCTTTTCAATATAACTGGTATCCTGTTTCACTTTTCGCTGAGTAATAATGATAAATTTCAACGACTGAGTAATAACTGCACTTTTAAGATCACTACTTTTAAGCAAAGGATATAATAAATCACTCTCAACAACAACTTCTTCCATATTCTTATTAATCAAATGCTTATTCTCATATTTCAACTCCATAACTGATGAACAGTCATGTTTAACACCCTGCCTCCACTCATAAACACATTCTCCATCAACATCCGGAACATCCAAGATATTAGCATAAAATTTACCATCAACAAATCCAAACTTATACAAGATTCTTGAAGGATCCATAATATCTGAAACCTCACAAATCCCCTCAGTCAAATCCTCTCCTCCAAATTGAACGATAAACAAACATGCATCAGCATCAATTTTAAAAACCTTACCTGCATTGAAATTCAATTGCTTAACAAAACTATAACTAATCTCTCTTCTTTTCATTTCTTTAAAAATATTTCGTGAAACAATAGTTTTACATAAAAACGCAATTGTGGCACAGGTATCTTTAAATTCATCAATCATTTTAAGAATAATTGATTCTGAAATATCAAAATTACTATCTCCCATCATAGCATCAATAGCCATTTCATTTTTATAATTAAATTTCAATGGAAGATTACTGGAATTGATTTTAGACAATTCAGTGTTTGTAATCCATGGAGGATTACCTATAATTAGAAAAGAAGCATCCTTATTAAAATCATCAAATTTAAAAGTAAAAATATCCTCATGAATCAATGTTAAATTCGGAATTTCCTGATTAACTTGTTTTAACTTATCCTTATCAATATCAATGCCATAAAATTCTTTACTTTGAAAATATTCGGAGGCGCTTTTTAAAAAATTACCAATTCCACAGGTGGGTTCAATAATAATCTCCGGAGATATTTTTAAAATGTTTTTCAAATAATTGCAGATGATTTCGGTAAAATATAATGGAGTTTGATAATCTCCTAATTCCTTTTTAGTATATTTTCCCATATTTAAATTCTCCATTAAGTTCATCTTTCAAATTAATTGCATTATTATATTTAATTCTCCATTGCAAGGCATTTGAAATAGTTAAGTATCCCTGTTGTGGAGGATTTGCAATTATTTTTTTAGCAAGTTTTTTTAAAATCTCTTCATTTCCAGGAATATTTTTCTCATTTAAAAATTTAATAATTTCCTCTTCACTGGCATTATTATTAATCATGGTTCTTAATTTTTTTGTTAATGTATAATCTCCGGTTTTTTCAGAGGATATGAAAATACAATGTTTGAATTCAAGATAACATTTGTTTCCCATATCTCTTTTTTTGTAAACAAATACTAGTAAGTTATGGCCTAATCCATATATTTTTTGTTCGATATTTTTAAATGGGGATGAGCTTTGTGGTTTTTTAATTGAAGTTACTTTAATGTCTGTGTTAATGTGGGGGTCTGGAAAATCTATTCCTTTAGCGCTTGACCCGAGGTTGAATTGATATTTTTTTTTAAGATGTTTTTTAAATTCACGTTCTATGTAGGTTCCAATTGCTTTTCCATCTGTTATCCCTATTAATTCGGTGTGGTTGATTTTATTTTCTTGTTTGATGAATATTTTTGCTTCTTTTTTTAGATTTTCTAATGTTAGTTTCATTTTTCATTCACCATGGATTATTTTTTTGTGGTATTTTTTTAATTATATTATTTAAATCCTTATATTTAAAGGTATTTTTCTAAAAAAAGTAATATATAAAGTTATTTATTTTATTATTGGATTATTATAACTTTATTTTCTAAAAGCAATATTGTGGTGTGGTTGATATTTTGTTATTGGTATTTATTTTTCAATGATTCCTTAACATATCTTTTTATGAATTTATCCAGATCTGGTGAGATTTCACTTTTTTGTGGACCTAATTTGTTTTTGTCAGTGAATGTTCCTTTTAATTCTCTTCCCGTCCATTTGACTTCTTCTTCAACTCGTTTACCATATTTTGTTCCGAACATTTTGAATAATGGGAATTTTGTTATTCCATTTGCTCCGCTTAAGATTAATATTCCGATGTTTGCCAGATTATCAATCCATGTTCCGCAGATTATTTCAATTTTAGGAAATGCTAGTCTTATTTGTGCTACAACCTGTGCATAATAAAGTGATGCTGGTTGTGATGAGTTTGCATATATTGTTTCTTTGTGGGGGTTTAGTGAGTAGAAGATTACTCTGTCGATTTTGTGTTCTTTTATGTAGTCTATTATATATTTTACATCATCTAGTGTTTCTCCAAGACCTAATATTATTGTTATTGCTTTTTTAAACCCTAAATCTCCGGCTGTATCTAGCATGTTGCTTATGTCTTCTAGTTTTTTGGAGGGACATACTTCTTTGTGGATTTTTGGATTTGCCACTTCAACAGCACCGGTTATTCCTTTGATTTCATCACTGTATTCATTTAATTCATCTGTTATTCCGGTGTTTAACCATACTCCGTCTCCGGTTATTTTTTTTATTGTGGTTGCGATTTGTTTTATTTCTTGTGTTGTGAATGATTCGTATCCTCCGGATAGGAATTCTATGTTCCAGTTGAGACGTTTGCACATTTCTGCTTCTGCGTATATGTTGTTTATGTTTCTTCTTGCTTTTTTAGGGTCTTTTATTTTTTCTTTTTGTGTGGACATGTAGCAGAATTTACAGTCTCCTTTATCACACCACCAGGATAGGAATACTGCTCTTTCTAGGGTTATTATATTGTTATGGTTTTTTTGTGTTGTTGTGTTGGCTTTTTTTATTAGGTCGAATATGTTTGATTCCATGTCTTTATATATGCTCCTTAAAGTTTATATAGTAGGTGGGATTAATTTATTTATAGGTTTGATTTTTATAATCAAAATCTATCAAAAATCGAAAGGTTTATATACTATGTTCATCATAGTTATTATTACTGTTTAAAGTCTTTTGATTTTTTAATCATGGGTTTTATTTGGTTAAGTAAGATGGGTGTCATATGCCATCGTAGCTCAGTAGGTAGAGCGTTCGGCTGTTAACCGATTGGTCACAGGTTCGAGCCCTGTCGATG
>SUTL01000037.1 GCA_015062925.1 Methanobrevibacter thaueri | reverse complement strand
TGCATTTGATAAGATTGATGGGGAGGTATGTATAACAACAGAAGGACTCCTGATGTATCTTACAGATTCCGAGATGGATGTTCTGTGTGACAATATTAAAAAGATTCTTGCAGAGCATGGTGGGTATTGGATTACTCTTGACCCTGAGATGTCTCTTCTCTACCTTTTGATAGTAAAATCCTTCTATGGGGAGCGAACACGGGAGATTATGTGGCAGTCTAAGTATAGAATAGATGACAAATCTGATGTAAATGCTATAGAAAATACAATAACCATTAGTGTCCGAGGTGATGTTCAGGAAAATATGGGGAATGCAATGAATTATATTAAATCCAAGGGATTTAAGTTGGAGAGGCTTCCGTATGCTGACCATGTGCCTGAGTTTAAAAGTTTAGAAAAGGCAAATCCTAAGATTGTAGCTCAGATTAGGGAAGGTTTTAAGAAAGTATGTATCTGGAAGATTACAGTTGATGAATCAGTTAATGTTGACATTTCTGATATTGGGGCAGAGTCATTTAATGCGGATGCATCAATTGATGGTGACAGGCTTAATTTGATTTTGTCAGGAAATCTTGATACATTGAGTGCACCTGAGCTTCTTGCTAATTATGAGAAGATTAAGAAAGATAATGCTCTCAACAGTGTGTTTATTGACTGTTCTAAACTAGAATATGTGTCCTCTGCAGGGCTACGTGTTCTTCTTATTATGCAAAATGACTGTGAGGATGGGGTTATAATGAAGTCATGTAATGAAACTGTTATTGGAGATTTATCAAATACTGATATAAAGATACTGTAAGAGCTAAAAGTACATTATATTTTGTATAGTATTGTTGGTATAATACTAAGCATCAGCATTTCTTAATAATATCAAAAAAGAAAAGTCATCGTTTGCGCTGAGAAACTGTTAAGCAAAAGTGTAATTATCACGAGTCATTAATTTTAATTTAATCTCTTTTTCATTATCTGACAGTATAGTTAAATGTCTAAACTTTTTCACGGGATGATGTATATCCATTAAATTTTTTAATTTATTTTCTATTATGTGGGTATGGAGATTTTTTTTTGAGGTTAATTTTATTTTTATATAAATATGTTTCACATTATGTTTCCATAATGGGGATGTGATGTTTGAACATGTAATTTGAAATTTATAGGATATTGAGTCAAATATGAGCAGATAAATGTTTTGACAATAATTTTTAATTAGATTAATGAATAGACATTATATTGAATATATAATTAATAAGGATGATAAAATGGATATTGATTTGACAGATATCGGAATTGAAGAAGGACAGAAATATGAAGGGATTTACACTACCATGAGCAAGGACGGTGTAAAAAATGCAGCGCCAATAGGAATTGTATGCAATGGTAAAGACAAACTTGGATGCAGATTATTTGTTGGCACCCAAACTCTGAAAAACATTATGGAAACACGTAGATATGTTGTAAATATCACTTTTGACCCTATAAATTTTGTAAATTCAACCATCGGAAATTTGGATATTGAAGAGTTTACTGATGATGATGACATTGCAATATTGAAAAATGCAGAAGCATATGTCATTTGTGATGTTACAGACATTAGAAAGATGGATCCGATTAAAGACCATGTAACATCAAATGGGGAAGCTTATATCATAAGTAGTGATGTTGTAGAAATCGTCAAGAATCATCCGTGTGCAAAAGCTTTAAACCGGGGTGTATTCGCCCTTCTGGAATGCCTTACAAACTATACTCGACTGGACTTAGTAAGTAAAGAACAGCAGGATTATTTCATTGGAAGGTTTAATGAAAACAATCGCATGATTAAGAGGGTTTCAGGACGGGATACGATAAAAGCAATGGAAATTCTTAAAAACAGCATGATAAAAAAGGGTTTTGATGTTGAATAGAACATGTATTTGGGGAGCTAAAAGTATATTATATTTTGTATAGTATACAGGAAAATGACATTTTTTATTTAAAGAAAATGAGGATTAATAATGATGAAAATACTATATTTAACTGATTTGTATTACGAAGCCAAAGGTAGGAAGTATTTTGAAGAAGATTTATATATTTCAGAAATATTAAAGGAACATTTTGACATTGCATTGTGCCATCCGAAAAACTCAAAGGATTTTGAAAACGATGTGGATTTAATCTTTTTTAGAAATACTGGTCCTGTTAGTGGTTTTGAGGAGGAGTATGAATCATTTGTCAAAAGGGTAATTTCAAACAATCTCCTGACTTTTAATGAATTTGTAGGCAAAGCGGACATGAAAGGCAAACAATATCTTTTGGATTTGACATTAGAGAATTATCCTGTTATTCCAACCATTGATAATCTTGAAAACATTAATCTGCTTCATGATTGTGAAAGATATGTCATTAAACCAAAGGATGGTGCAGATTCAATAGGCCTAGAATTTCTAGCAAAGAGCGAACTATTTGAAAAAGACCTCTTGAACATGCTAATACAACCTGCAATTGACTTTGAATATGAAGTATCATTCTATTTCATTAATGACTGCTTGGAATATGCATTATATGCTTCGGATAAGGACAAACGCTGGGAACTTGAAAAATATGAATTCAGTCAAGATGATAAGGAGTTTGCAGAAAAATTCATTGCTTGGAATGACATTGAAAACGGAATCCAAAGGGTGGATGCCTGCAGGACAAAAGACGGTGAATTGCTATTGGTGGAGCTTGAGGATTTAAATCCATATCTGTCTATTCTGGAGTTGGATGAAAAAACAAGAGATGATTTCATGAATCATTTGATTATTGCTTTAAAAAACATTTGCGATTAGCCATAACTATTTAAGGTTATTATCTGTAATATTTTGTTTTAAGCATTTTTCGCATTTTTTTAATAATTTTACTATTGGATTATTATATTATAAAATAAAAATTATTTAATATGATAAAGCCAAAGGCACATATAGTTTATGCACATCCTAGTAAAAAATCAATTACTCATGAAATAAAAGAGGGATATATCCAAGCTTTAACAGAAAATGGAATCGAATATACATTAATAGATTTATATGAATCAAATTTTAATCCAGATATTACAGAAGATGAATATTTGAGGGAAAATAACAATATATTTTTTAGATTTAATGAAAAATTAATTCAGATTTATTAATAAAAAAATAACAATTATTTTAAAAAAAAATTAATGAGAGGATTAAACTCTCATTGTTTTTGAATTTTTTTATCCTGTAGCCGTAACGTAAGGATAAATACAACTCCCATTAGGATAGCTGTTACATTCATTACGAATGCCATTGCATCCTGAAGGATACTGTCTACAATAGTTGCAACAGTAGTGTTTTCTTTAATATCGTTTATATTACCTACTTTTTGGAAGTAATTATAGACACCTTGTTCAAATTGTGCATCTCCTGAATGGTCTGGTGCATAATGATCAATTGCATTGCTAATACCTCCAGCAACTCCAAGAATTAGGATTATACCAATAATTGCAGTACCCATTGATTCACCTAATGATTGGCCGGTTGAAGTGATACCTGATGCATTATTTTGACCTTCTTTAGGAATATTAATTAATGCAACATCTACACTTAAAGCCATTAAAAATCCAAGTCCTGCACCTAATACGAACATTCCGGGCATTAAATCAAACATTGTTGTAGTCAATCTAAATTGAGTGCTTAAAAGTATACATCCTATAATTGCTATTATACTTCCTAATGCCATAAGTTTTTTATGACCTATTTTTCCAGTTAAGCTTGGGGATGCCACTGCAAAAATAAGTAAACCTATAGTTAGTGGAAGTGTAGTTAAACCAGTATCAAATGCATTTAACTGAATTACGCTTTGCAGGAACAGGGAAACTGCAAATAATGCTCCTCCCATTGCAAGGTAAGCTAATAACATAATTAAGGTTCCCACACGTAAATTTCTGTCTTTAAATAAATTCATATCCAGTAATGGTATATTACCTTTTCTTTTTCTTTTGATTTCATAAAATGCAAAGATTGCTAATGCAATTAGAGCTACAATTATTATAACTATGCTTGTATTGAAATCTTTAGTTAGTGACAAGATACCTTGAACTAATAAAACAAGACCTATAAATGAAATTATGGCTCCAGTAATATCTAAATCGCTTCTGGATTCGGTAGGTGCGAAATCTGGTATTTTATTTCTTAATATTAAAATAAAGATAACGATTATTAATTCACATGCAAATCCATATCTCCAACTTAGGAAAGTTGTCATAATTCCTCCGAAAAGAGGACCGATAGCAGCGGCAGTTGCACCCATTACGCCGACAATTGCTAGGGCTACTGTACGTTTTTCACCATGATATGTTCCACTTATTATGGAAACTGTTGCAGGCATCATTAATGCTCCAGCAATACCTTCAATCAATGACCATCCAATAAATAATATGGTGGGATTTGGACTTATTGCTGCAGTAAAGGTACCGAGACCATAAAGCGCAGTACCTATTAAAAACAATTTCTTTTTACCAACTATGTCCTGGAGTTTGGCACTAAGCAACATGAATGCTGCAGTGATGAGTGTGTAAAATGACATGATGGATTGAATTGTACTCACATCAGTATTTAAATCCACAACAACCTTAGAAATACTCACATTCATGAATGTAGCGTCCAAAGCTATAATAAAAGAAGCACAAGCGACAACAATTAGTGGAATCCATGAGTGTTCTTTAATTGTTTCATTCATATTTTTTAATCCTCCAATCTATTCTCTTTTACATGGATATATTCAATAAGTCTATATCCTATAATTATTTTTTTCTTTTTGCTGTTTTATATAGTTTTGTAACATTGGATAGGAGTTTTAATGTTTATTTTTTTTTGAGAATTTAACTTTGATATTCTATTCTAACCAATTATATTTGAAAAATCATAAGTTGTATGGGATATTCTTTTCTTTTCAAATTTTAATCGATTCTAATTAAGTTTTATATGATTTAAAGGTATTATCCAGATTAAAATTACTTGAAAGATTATTAGATTTTAAAATTAATAATATACTTTTTTGTCATTGTTTTGGTTTGGATGATGATGCTATAATGGGCTTTGATTAGATTAGTAGATGATGTAGGATGGAAAAAATCACAGTCAACTCATGTTAAATGTTTTTTTCTAATAATTTTCAGCATGATATGAATATTTACAGTGGTATTCGTGACAATATAATGATATATTATGGAATAATATTAAATTTTTCAGCTTTTTTTATGAACAAAATTATTATAGTAATATATATATTGAATAATTAACAAAAAATAATATTAAACTCAAATGAGTTTTTTTAATTAAATTAAAAAAGGTGAATTAAATGAATGTAGGAGATATAATGAGTGATGCTTTAGTATATCCATTCAATAATATTAAAGCTTTAGTTATATTTATAATTTTAGGAATAATTGCTGCAATTATAGGTGGATCAGCACTATTTGCTTTAATGGGTAGTGTTAGTACACAAGGAGGATTTAATTTTGCTCTTGGTGGTGTAAGTCTTGCAGGATTCATTGTTTTTATTTTACTGTTATTCTTGATTGAAGGATATGCATTAGATATTATAAAATTTGGTATTGAAAAAAGAGCTGATGGGCCAGGAATTGATTTTGGAAGACAAATCGGGAATGCTATTAAATTAATTATTGTTAATATTGTTTATTATATTGTTCCATCTATTATCGTTTTTATTTTAGGAATTTTCCTCAGAGATTGGATTTTAACAATTATTAGTTTGATCTTATTCCTTGTATTTGCTTTAGCACACTTTATGGCTAAATGTAGATTAGCAAAATCTGACAGTTTAGGTGAATCTTTAGCTATTGGTGAAGCTATTGGAGATATTTCCAGAGTTGGCCTTGGTAAACTTCTTGCTACTGTTATTGTTATTATCATTATGGCTGCACTTATTTTATTTATTGTAGGTATTATTAGTAATTTTAACAATATTATCGGTAGTATCTTATTAGGTATTGTTGTAGTTTATATAATATTCTTCTACAACAGAGCTATTGGTTTATTATACTCTGAAATATAATTAAACCATTTTTTTTCTTTTTTTTTTAATATTTGATTTTATCAATCTTTTTTTTTACTCAGGTGCGAATATATTTCATGGAAAATAATATTATCACTTAAAATTATTTAAGTGAATAAAAAATTGATCTTATAATTGTAATCAAACAAACAATACTAATTGCAATAGGATAACCTAAAAATCCAATAATAATTCCTATGATAAGAAATATAAATGGAATTACTATAGCATTTTTTAAATCCAAAACAGTACTTAAATATTCATTATCCTCATTAATTTTCATTAAATGTTTACTCATAACAAATAAAATAATGTCAATTAAAATAAAATCTAGACCATATAAACACTCGCTTAATAATGAATTCGGATTATTAGCAACAAATATAGTTAAATAAGGAATTAATGATATTACAAACATTAAAAAAATATTCAACCAAATAATTTTAGAATCTATTTTTTTCACATGAGCATAAATTATATGATGATACTGCCAAAGATTAGCACAAATCAGAAAACTAATTAAATAAGTGAAATATGAACTTTTCAAAGCAAATATTCCTGCAAATGTTGCAGTTTCAGGTTGAGGCAATTCTAAAACCAAAACAGTTATAATAATTGCGATTATAGCATCATAAAATGCTTCTAATCTATTTGTATCCATTAAATTTTTCATACTCATATTATATTATTTAATTTATTATGTTATAAATATCGTACTGTTTAACTTTTAATTGCAAAATTTAATTGAAAAAGAATTATATAATATTTTAATCTTATTTTCATATAATGAATATCTAATTGTTATGTTTTAGAGGTTGTTAAATTATGTTGATGAATGAAGAAAAAAAATTAAATAAAAATCATTATAGGATTTTCGCTCTAAGTTGGGCGGGATGGGTTTTTGATTTCTATGATTTGGTTTTGTTCACCTTTTTAATATCACAACTGCAAACCAGTTTAAATATTAATGCTGAAATGCTTTCATTATGTTTAGGATTATCATTATTCGCTACAGGATTTGGAGGAATTGTTTTCGGAGCATTAGGTGATAAATTTGGCCGTAAAAGGGTACTGCAATGGACAATTATTATTTATTCAATTGGAACTTTATTATGTGCCTTTTCATGGTCATTTTATTCACTACTAATATTTAGATTTATCACTGGGTTAGGTGTTGGTGGTGAATGGGCTACTGGTCAAATCTATATTAATGAAACATTCCCTGATAATTTAAGGGCTAAATTTGGAGCTTTCATGCAATCTGGCGCTCCCGTGGGAGTGATTTTAGCTTCAATAGTTGGTGGAGTAATAACTCCAATAATTGGATGGAGATTAACATTTTTAATTTCAATAATACCTGCAATCATGGTTATTTTCATCAGACGATATCTTAAAGAATCTGATGTCTGGCTAGAAAATAAAGACAAATACACTAGTAAAAATATTTTCCATGAATTCAAACAATTAATATCCAAACAGCACAGAAAAATATTCCTCATATCATTAATATTATGTATATTTGGAATGTCTGCATATTGGTTTACATACTCATGGTTACCTACTTATCTTGCCCAAGAACGAGGATTAGCATTAATAGGCACTACTTTTGGAATTATATTAATACAATGTGGAGATTTCACAGGTTATGTTACATTTGGTTTTGTATCTGAAAAACTTGGGAGACGTCCGGCTTTTACAATTTACAGTTTCATAATGGCTTTAAGCATATCTATGATTACTATTTGTTGGAATCAAATTGTTGAAGTTCCTGATCTGATTTTTGTTTTCATGTTTTTAACAGGTTTTGGAACTGGGTTCTTCGGAGGATTCGGAGCATTATTCTCAGAATTATTCCCTACAAAAATAAGAAATACTGCTGTTGGAACAGTATTCAACCTTGCACGAGGAGCACAATTCATAACTCCTGTAATCATAACAATAGTTGCAACATATTTTGATTTAAGTTATGGAATTGCTATTGCAGCAATATTTGCTCTACTTTGTGGTATTTGGATTTGGGTATTCCCTGAAACTAAAGGAACACATATTAATGAATTAGATGAAACTATTTAAAAAAAGAATTAAAAGAGAAAAAAATTATAATTTTTTTTCTCTATTTGATTTTAATTTTCTTATTGAAAATATCTTGTCCGTAAATTACACTAGCTAAGTATTTGCCTTTTTTGAATTTTTTAAGTTTTTTCTTTTTAACTTTGAATGTTACAGATCCTTTTTTGTTAGTTTTTGCTGTTGCTACTTTTTTACCTTTGATTTTAAGTGTTAATTTTTTTACCTTTAAGATATTTACCATCCACTTTAATTAAACTTACTTTGATTTTATTGACTTTCTTGGATTTTTTGAGTTTTTTCAATTTTTTTAGCATTGATAATGTTATGTTCTAGAGACCATATTTATGATTTCAATTGTTGCTTTACAGTTTTTTATTATCATTAGAATCGCAAAATATATATTGTTTAACCTCTAAAATACTATTTTAAATATTTATTTTTTGTTTAGGCATAATAAAAACTTTTACTTCACTTTTCATTGAATTTAACTATTTTTAGATAAAATAAAAAATTACAAACTAATTTTTATCAAAAAATTTCAAATCAACAAAGTATTTGAAAGAGTCTTTTGGAAAAAATAAGTGGTGATGGAGGTATTTTTTTTTTAGAATTTTTCTAAAATTCTTGCATATACTGCTTTTAATTCGTCATCTGATTTTTCATATATTCTTTTTAGGATTAATTCCGGAGTACTTTTTGCAAGGAAATTCATTTTTGGTGTTCTGTCAACTATTAGATTATAATTTTCATCTAATCCTTTAGCTTCAATACCGTCTACTCTGATATCGGTGTAGTTCATCAGTTCTCTTGCCATGTGTGTGACGATTATTCCATATGAGTTGGATTCTTTTATCATGTCTATGAATGTGGAGATTATTTTCACTGCGGCTTCTAATTCGGTTATTCCTTCTAGTTCGTCAAGTAGCACTAGTTTTTCACTGTTTGTTGTGACTATTGGTATGAATACATTTAGGAATGATTCAAATGCTCCGGCATCTAACGATCTTTTCTTTGAGAAGTGGTATATTTCGTCAAATAATTTGATTTTTGCTGTGTCTGCTGATACGGGTAGTCCCATTTGTGCCATTATGGATATTTGTGTTAATGTTTCAAGTAGGGTTGTTTTTCCTCCGCTGTTGGCTCCGGTTAATAGAGCTATGTTTTCTTTTTTGTTTAGTTGGTAGTTTATTTTTTGAATGTGTTCTTTATCTTTCTTTAATGCTAGTTCCAGATGTAGTGCTCCGTTTAAGTTTATTTCATCGCTAAATTCTGGTCTGCATAGGTCGTATTCATATGCAAAGCTTCCTAGGCTGAATTCGTAATCGAATTTTATTACATCTTGTACTTCTGCTATTGCTTTTTCTTTTATTGAGTTTAGTTCTATTGCTGCGGTTTTTTTAATGTCGAATATGTCGTTTTCTTTTTTTGATGATTGTTCTAGTGTTACTCTTTGAATTTCTGTTTCGTCAATTTGGATAGGGTATGTTCTTTGGTATGGATCAAAACTGAATCCTGTTTTTTGACGGATTATTTCTTTTCGTTTACTGATAATGTCATCAAATATTTTACTAATTTTTGGTGGGAAGTTATTGTTTAATAAGTTGAGTATTTCATCTCCTTCAAGATCAACTGTTTTAATAGAATTTTCCAACTCTTCATCCATCTCATCTTTAAGTGAAATAACAAGGTCTTCAATATCAACTTCTCTTTTATCAATGATATTTAACTCATCAATAATAGGCATTATCTCACCTAAAACACTCTCCTTATTCCTAATCTTTTGAATTTCATAAACTCTTGTAAACAAATCAATATTTTGAATGAAAAAATTAATAATTTTCTCCGGAACAATTTCATAATCATTCTCATCAATATTGATCATGATGAGATTAGGCATCCCTTCAAAATCAAGAATTCCTTGAGAATAAACATAAAAAACCAAATCATAATTCATCAATTCCTCTTTAAGTAAAGGAGAATCATTAGCAGTGATTATTGGATAATATTGATTTAAACCTAAATCTGTAAGATAAGAATTGTCCTGATCATTTTCAACAAGTATTGCTTTACTCGGATCATACTCAGGTTTTATCTCTTCAACTTCCTTTAAATTTTTCATCAAACCTTTTAATTTAATAATTGGAAGTTTAGATACCTGTTCTTTAGCATTCATTACAAAATCAAGTTGTGAATTAATTTTTTTAATATCTTTAGATGGGGAAAGAAGCAGTATTCTATTTTTAGAATAGGAAGTGTTGGAATATGATAATATTTTATTAATAATATCTTCATATATTTCCATTGCCCTGTCGCTTTTTATAAACTCATAAGTTGGATTATTCAATAGTTGATTCATGATTTCAATAGACTTTCTCTGACTGATCCCATCAATTGAGGATATTTTTTCAACATCAACATTTTCAACTATTTTCTGAAGTTCTTCTTCTCCTCCAACACTGTTAAGTATTTTTTCAGAGATTTTATCCCCAATCCCTTTAATATTTTGCAATGTAATTCTTTCTCCGTTCATTTTTACCAAAAACCCTTTTTTTATATAAAAAATAATTTATCATATAAATATATATTTTAATTTTGCAAGAGCATTTGAAAACTGCCAAAGTTAATAATTGGCACGAGTATTTTTCAAACTATACTTCAACAATGCTTTCTGATTAACATCGTCATTTAAAGCATTCTTATAAACATCAACTATCTTAAAATAATCATAATCCCGATACCTGCCATCAATAGCGAAATTTGAAAAACCAACACTTTTTAAATAAGGAATTTCATCAAGCAGCGAAAAATCATTATCATCAAAAATAATCAACTCTTCACCTGAAATGCTTTTATAGATGGGATAATGATTATTCTTCCTATCAATCAGATAATTAACATGATTTTTCTTTTCATTTTTTCCATATAAAATAGGATATCTGCTTTTCATTAATTCAACACGTCCCTGAACCAGTATTTCAATTTTTTCAGGAGTTTCACAATTAAAAATAATATCCTCATAATCACTTTTACTTAACTCGGGAGATAATGTTAATATTTTATAATTTTCAAGATAATTCACAGTATAACTATTTGTAATATTCATAGAATACGGTCCATATTCACTATTAAAATTATTACTCATGATGGGTAAAACATAATGCATTTTATTTAAAATTCCTTTAACTTTATTCAATGCTTTAATTAATTTATCATGAGCAATATCTGGCCATTTCCAAATTAATTCATAATCTTTATTTTGTGAGATTTCAAAAGCACTTTTAATAAAGTTAATCATATAATTAAGATTATATTTCTCATCATTAACAATTAACGAATCATCATATGCTGGGATTTCTAAATAAACTCTTTTAATATTATTTAAATTTTCCAGATGTTTTAAATTATTAGTGTAAAATGAAATACTTGCTTTTTGAGTGTTTTGTTTTGCCGGGGGTTTTAATTTAATTTCTTTTAACGGGTGTTTATAGGAATTAATAATTTCAGATTCTAATTTTTCAAATAATCTTCGTCTAAGTTCGTTTAATTTACTAATGGGGATGAATAATGTTCCATCATAATCTATATTAATTTGTATGATGTCATAAGGATAATTATCAATTTTACTTAGTTGTTTTTTAACAGTTTCAACACTAACACTTTTTTTAAGAGGTTTTTCAAAGGGAGTGTCTGATTTAACTTCGCAATTTATCTGTGTTCTATTTGCAAGGGTTAAGTAACCTTTTAAAATAGGATATTTATTTTTAAGTGAAAATATTAATGTTAATTTAGATTTAACATAACTTGAACCTTTATTTTCAATTTCTTTCACTTTTTTACTTAATTCATGTCTTTTAGTTAAATAAACTGTGCTGTTGTCCAGATTAAATCTACTTTTTTTATTTTGCCATACTTTTTTAACAACTAATACTTTATTTTTACGAGTTAAATCTTTAACAACTTTATTTTTACCTTTATTGAAATGATTTAAAGTTGTAACTAATGGATTTTGAGATATTTCAAAACCATAATCCTTATCTTTTTTAACAATTAATAATCCATCTCCTTTTTCAGGTATAGTTTCAATAGTATCATCTAATTTTATTGCAAGCTGATTATCATTGCTTTTAATAACTTTGCCTATTTTCAAACCAACATGTCCTGAGCGAATACTTCTTTTAGATGAATTGGAAAATGAACCTTGGCAGAATCCTCTGTTAAACACAAGATTAATTTCTTCACTATGATTTTCTTTATTGCTTTTCAGTTTATTCAATGCTTGTCTATAATTACTTACAACAATAGCTAAATATTCTTTTGAACGCATTCTACCTTCAATTTTAATGCATTTAATATTCAAATTACTAATTTCTTTTAAATGATTATATAAGCTTAAATCACATGGGGATAAATAATAATCTTTTTTTTCAATTCCTTTCAGCTGATATTTTTGACGGCATGGTTGAGCACAACTGCCTCTGTTTCCACTTCTACCTCCTTTAAAACTACTCATTAGGCATTGTCCAGAATATGAATAACATAATGCTCCATGAACAAAAATTTCAAGTTCCATATTAGTGTCTAATAATTTAATTTCATCTTTTTTCATTTCACGAGGTAAAATTACTCTTTTAATATTTTTACTTTCAAGATAATTAATTTTCAGCTGATTTTCACATGTTAACTGTGTGGAAGCATGAATGTTAAGATCGGGCAAGTATTTATTTATTAATTCAATTAAACCTAAATCCTGCACAATAACTGCATCAACACCAATTGCATATAATTTAGAGAGATAATTAATTACATTTTCAACTTCTCTTTGTTTAATTAAAGTGTTTACAGTAACATATACTTTAACATTATGCATGTGAGCGGTATTAACTGCAGATTCTATTTCTTCTAATGTGAAATTTTCAGCAAATTTCCTTGCACCATAATTCTTTCCGGATAAATAAACAGAACTGGCTCCGGCATTAATGGCAACTTTTAAATGATCCATTGATCCGACAGGAGCAAGTAATTCAGGAATTCTCATGTAATCTTCCCTCAATAAAATTGCCTTTATTAATATAGGATTGTGAGAAATCCATAATCTGATATTTATATTCTGTTAATTCTTCAGAGGTTTTATTCTTTAAACTTTCATTGTAAATGGATAAAATTTGTGTTGTATATTTTTCATTTGAATATCTGCAGTCAAGAATTAAATTATCAAGACCATATTCTTTAATAGTGTTCATTTCTTCAATTAAACATAAACAGTCTTTGTTGATAATGTGGCTTTGACGATTATAATCGAAAAATATTTTATATTTAAATTTCTTACGCTTCTTATCTTCTAATGTTGCATAATCTGCATTATTTGATATGATAAAATCTTTACCGTCATTTAAATTGGTGAAATCATCTTTACTAACAATAACTTCAAGGTTTCCATTAACAATCATTTCCAAATCAATATTCCGGTCATGATTTCTTTTAACAAGTTCTTCAATTTCTCTTCCTGAAAGTTCAGACGATACAATTAATGATTTAAATCCTGATGCATTTAAATTACGAACACAAAAACTGTTCCACACATTTAAATTATGATTTCCATATATGGGACAGTCAAAAATCTCAGCCATTGCAGGGAAATCTCCCATTACAGAAATAATAATCCCTTCATCTTCAAGTTCTTTTATAATTTTATTGCATTTAATTGCGTCTTCTTCACTTGTAAATGAGGATAAAACCCATACAAATTCACTTGGAGATGCCATTAAACTGCCTTTTTTCAATGTTTCTTTGATATTATTAAAATAATCCTCCGGATTGTTATAATGACAATTTCCATCAAAATAAATTCGTTTCAAATCAAATCCTGAAGCTGCTCTGATCTGTTTAATATCATCAATGAATATTGATAATTTAGGAGTTTTCTTTTTAACTTTACCTTCAAAACTATTATAATCTTTAATGAATTCCTGTAAATTCTTACGAACTGCTTTTATGGATTTTTTAGTTGGTGTGTAATGATTTTTCAACAATTCAGTTGCTGTATCTAATATTTCACGTCTGATTTGATTAATTTCTCTTATTGGAATGAAAATATTCTTTGGCATATTGTTAAATCGGATAGTATCAATATAAAATGGTGTTCCACCAGTTTTTTTAAGTTGTTTTTCAATTGTATCCTGTGTAAGTGGTTTGTTTTTTGCTTTTTCAAATTTATCTAATGTTTTATGTCTGAAATTAATTAACTCATCATCTAAGTAATATTCCACTTTAGTGTATAAGTTTAAGTTTTCATCCCATGTTAAGGATAAATTAATACCAATATTGTTTTTAATAGTTTCTTTTTGGAATTGTTTCAAATATTTGTGGGTGGATTTGGAATAGCTGATGAATACTTCAGTACCAACTTTCAAAAGACGTGTAGTGTCAATTATAATTTCATTCTCATCTTGTTTTATAATATTTTCTAAATAAATCCCTTTAATTTTACCATTATATTTAAATGCAATACCGTCACCGGGTTCAAGAATTATTGGAATTTCCTTATTTTTTATTTCAATTGTAACTTTTGTACCTTCAATATCAGTTATATCTCCAATGTATAATCCTTCATGACCTGAACTGCCTCTACCCATGACATCTCCGGGTTTATCTCCCATCATATAACCGTTAGTAAATCTTCGGTTAAAAACAAGATGTAAATCTTTCTTATAATCTCCGGGGTTGCCGTCAAGAAGATTTCTATAACTATTAACTATAGTTCCAATGTAATCTCCTGATTTCATCCGACCTTCTAATTTTAAAGATTTAACTCCTGCATCTTCAATTGCTTTTAAATTATTATATGTGGCCAGGTCATGTGTTGATAGTAAAAATCCATTTCCAATATTATATCCACGATATTTTAAACGATACTCTCTTCTGCATGGCTGGGCGCAGGCTCCACGATTACCGCTTCTACCACTATTATATGATGACATATAACATTTTCCACTAACACAATAACATAAAGCTCCATGGCCAAATACTTCGATGTCAATGTCAATATTGTCTTTTTCAAGCTGTTGGGTGGTTTTTTTAATTTCATTTATATTAACTTCTCTTGGCAATACTACTCGTTTAATATTATTTTTACTCGCCCATTTAATTGAAGAATAATTGTTCAAACCCATTTGTGTTGAAGCATGAACTTCTAAATCTGGAATAAATGTTTTTAAAAGCCAAATTAAACCAAAATCCTGAACAATAACGGCATCCACTCCAATTTGATATAATTTAAACAAGTATTGTAATACATCAACAATTTCAAAATTATTAACTAATGTATTAACAGTTACATGGATTTTAGCTCCATTTAAATGAGCATACTCCACTGCGTTTTCAATTTCTTCAATAGTAAAATTTTTAGCATAAGCTCTAGCCCCATAATTTTGCCCAGCAATATAAACCGCATCTGCTCCAGCATTAACTGCAATTGTTAACACTTCAGGAGAACCTGCAGGAGCTAATAATTCTTCTAAAACCATCTTTAAAAAACATCCTATGTTATTATATTAATAACTAAATGTTTGTAATTAATTATATATTAAATTATAAACATAATCTATTAATATGTACATAGTTTTCGAAGGAATAGATGGGGCGGGAAAATCAACCCAAATTAAATTATTAAAACAATGGTTGGAAGATAACGGATTTAGAGTAGAAACAATAGTTGAACCAACAGACTCCGAAGTTGGTAAATTAATCCGACAAATACTGCAAAGACCAGATGCAACAGAAAATAATGTTCAAAAAACATTAGGTCTGCTTTTCGCAGCAGATAGAATGTTAATAATGGATAAATTAAATGACAAATCCAAAATAATCATCTCAGACAGATCATTCATCTCAAGCCTAGCCTATCAAAAACCAACAGAATGGATTAGTATTCTAAACAAATACGCAAAAAAACCCGACTTATTATTATTACTTGACTTGGATGTTAAAAAATCAGTTGCACGAACATCCGGCCAAGACACATTTGAAAATGAAGAATTCCTAACCCAAGTAAAAGAAAACTATTTAAAATTAGTTGAAAATTACACTCACGAAATAATCGATGCAAATAACGGAAAAAACAAAGTATCATCAGATATTAAAAAAGCAGTAGCACCATATCTAGGAATATGTCCCGACTGCATACCATAAATATAATTAAAAAAAGAGGAATTATTTTTTCCCCTCTAATTCAGCTAATCTTTCACGAATAGCATTTTCTAAAAATTCCTTAGCTTTTACAAGCTCATCATACTCACCAATGATTTTTGGACCAAATTCAGTTTGTTCAAGTTTAATATCGAATTTTTCATAAGCATGAGCAAGCATCTGTTCACCAACACCATTAGGCAAACCCATTTCATACTCCTCTTTTTCTTCAACCATTTTAATTTTCCTCCATAAACTCCCTTACAGGTGCAAAGAATTCAATTAAAAAATCTTTAATTCCAGTTTTCAAATCCATAGGATGTAAATTACCTTCACTAAACTCTTTAATTAACTCATCATGTGTTAACTCAATATCTCCACCAAATTTCTCAGGTCTTTTAATAAGTAAAGTGTCCTGATTAGGATAAACAAAAGTTTCAGCAATTTCAATCATAGGATTATCCTCAACTTCTCCCTGAGGACAATAACTTTTATTGATTTTTTTACTAATCACATCAATAGGGTCATCTACTGCAATATAATTGCCTTTACTGGAACTCATTTTCGCATCACCATCAAGACCATGTAATAATGGGGTGTGAATACAAACAGGGACATTTTCATCAAGTTTTTCCAAATTCTCCCTTGCTAACATTTGAATTTTTCTCTGTTCCATTCCTCCAAGTGCAATATCAACTTCAAGTGCAGCCATATCAATTGTTTGCATGATTGGATAAATCACACTAGCTACTTTAGGATTATCATCAGCACGACTTACTTGATCCATACTTCTTCTTGCTCTTTTTAAAGTAGTCATGGTGGCTAATTGATAAACTTTATCAGTATATTCTGGTTCTAATTGGAAAGAGGATCCTAAAACATATTCTGTTGTTTCATCAAGTCCAAGCGCCTGGAAACATTTTTTATTATATTCGGCAGTTTCACTTATTTCTTCAACAGTTCCTTTTCCATTTAAAAATGCATGATAATCTGCTAAAAGAATTTTAATTTTAAATCCTAAACGTTGTAATTGTTTTAATTTTTCTACAGTTACAGCATGACCTAAATGGATTTTACCTGAAGGTTCATAACCAGTATAAGCTATAGGTTGTTCTTTACTTAGAACTTCTTTTAATTCCTCTTCATCTATAACTTCTAATGTTCCTTCTTTAATTAACTGTATTTTATCTTCGATATTCATCATAATCACTTTAAATTAATAAATAAATATTATTGTTAATTCTAATAAATTTCACTTCTTGCCCAGTATTTAAAACATCATATTCTTTACTCATATTCAAATCTAATGTTTGATAATCAATAGGATCTAAAATTTGTATGAATTGTGGAGTTTTTGAAATTATTGTTGCAACTTCAATATCAGATGCTTTTTTAACAAGTTCAATATCTTCCATATTTTTCATGGCAATGTTATGTTTTTTATTTGTTTCAATATCCGTTCCAACAACACTATTTTTACTAATGCTTTTAACTTGCATTATTTTATCTTCAAATTTAATGAAGTCTTTGATTTCAAATTCAGGAATTCTAACTGAAATCCAAACACGATAAAGTCCTTTTCCACTGGATTTATCTTCACTTATGAGTCTTGGAGATTCTTTAATAACTCCTCCAAATTCTTCTTTCAGGGCATCTGCAACTTTATGTCCGGATTTAAAAGAACCAATATAATAATCATATCCTTCTTTTAATTTAGCTATTTGCGGACAATATGCTAATTTATCGGATTTTGATTGTTTAATCAGTGTTCTTTCAACTATTTCATCAGCTTTAGCATATTCTTCTTTTTTTATTTCCCTTGAATCTGCTCTGAATTGAATGACGGTTTCATAATATCCTGATTGTACTTTGCTGCATGTTGGACAAACGGTTTTGAGGATTTTAACTTCACATTCATCTGTTTCTTCGATTTGAGTATCATGTACCAGTCCGGTTATTTCAACATAACATTGAGCTATTGTGCCTTTCATTTGCTCAATTTCAAGATTAATAATTTCATTTTCAACTTCATCGGCAAGTTCTATATTACGTTCCAATGCACGATAAATTATTTCTTCTTCAGGAATGAATTCTTCACTCCATTTGCCCTCTTCAAGTTTACTATTACAATGGCTACATATTTGAACTTCAATTCTTTTAGGAAGATTAATCATTTGAAAATCTTTTAAAAAACAGTCTATGCAAACATCGTTGACCATTTCTTTATCTGTACTTCCACACTCTGGGCAAAACATATTTATCAATAAAAAAATAATGGGAAAAAGTAGAAATTTTTCATTTATAATGATTTTAACGGTGCTGTTGCACCGCATGCAGCACATTTAAGTAAGAATATTCTACCTTCTCTGATAATTCTGGTATCTGGTCTGTTACATTCGTGGCAAATTACATATTTATCCACATAATCTTCAATTCTTTCATTAATTAAGTAATGGGTG
>SUTL01000153.1 GCA_015062925.1 Methanobrevibacter thaueri | reverse complement strand
ATAAGTGAATTTTGTAAAAAAAATAATTTATTTTTGGTTATTGATGCAGTCAGTTCCTTTTTAGCTGATGATTTAAATATGGTTGAACATGGGGTTGATGTTGTATTGACTGGATCACAAAAAGCTTTAGCATGCCCTCCAGGAATTGCTATTATTGTTTTATCTGAAGATGCAATTAAACGTGTTGAAGAAAATGATTGTAAATCCATGTATTTTGATTTTGAAGACATGTTAATAAACGGTGTTAGAGGTCAAACTCCATTTACTCCGGCAATTACAGTGATATTACAGCTTAATGCTAGATTAAAACAACTTAAAAATGATGGAGGTATTGATGAGGAAATCAAAAGAATCTCATCATTAGCTGAAGATTTTAGAAATAAAATCACAGAATTCCCATTTGAAGTTAAATGCAAATGTTTGTCAAATGCAGTAACAACAGTCCACTCTAATGAAAAAATTGAAGCCAATATTGTTGAAATCCTTAAAAATGAATATGATATTTGGGTTAGTACAGCACGTGATGACTTATCTGAAACCATGCTATTTAGAGTGGGTCATATGGGAGATTTATCTCCAGAAGACAATGACACATTAATAGAAGCACTTAGAGATATTCAAAAAAGAGGGCTATTTTAAATGAAAAAAGTAATAACTTATGGAACTTATGATTTATTCCATTATGGTCACCAAAGACTCCTTGAAAGAGCCAAAAAACTAGGAGATTATCTGATTGTTGGAGTTACAGCAGATGATTTTGATAAAAAAAGAGGAAAAATCAATGTTCAACAATCCCTAATGGAAAGAATAGAATCTGTTCGTGCTACGGGTCTTGCTGATGAAATTATCATTGAAGAGTATGAAGGTCAGAAAATCGATGATATAAAAAGATTAGGGATAGATATTTTCACTGTAGGTTCCGATTGGGTTGGTTATTTTGATTATTTAAAAGAGTACTGTGATGTTATTTATCTTGAAAGGACTGAAGGAGTTTCAAGTTCAGATTTACGAGCTGAAAAAAGAAGCATTAATTTAGGATTGATTGGGGAAGGTAATGTTTTAAATAAGTTTTATGAAGAATCTAAATTTGTAAATGGGATTGAAGTTAATGCGATTCTTGTACCTAATCATAATGAAAGAAAATCCTATGAAAATCAAGAATTGCTCTTAACTGATGATTTTGATGAATTATTGTCTGTTGTTGATGCAGTATTTATCATATCTCATCCATCACAGCATTATTCAGATATTAAAAAAGCATTATCTCATAAAAAACATGTTTTATGCGAATCTCCAATAGCATTAAATCAGGCAGATTTTGATGAACTAAAACAGATGGCTGATGAGAATAATTTAATTTTAATGGATTCTATTAAAACAGCTTATTCCACAGCATATAATAGATTATTACTTTTACTTAAAGGAGGTAAAATTGGAGAAATCTATTCTGTTGATGCAACTTGTACAAGCCTGAGGGAATATGAGGATAATTCTTGGAATAGTATTACTTCATGGGCTCCAACTGCTCTTTTACCAATATTTCAAATATTGGGTACTGATTATAAAAATAAAACAATCAATTCATTAACATTAGATGAAAACCAAAATTTTGATCTATTTACTAAAATAGATTTTCAATATGAAAATGCGGTTGCTTCAATAAAAGTTGCTAATGGTGTTAAATCTGAAGGTGAATTAATAATTTCCGGAACTGAAGGTTATGCGTTTGTTCCTGCACCTTGGTGGAAAACAGATTATTTTGAATTAAGATTTGAAAATCAAGAGGATAATAAAAAATACTTCTATCAATTGGATGGTGAAGGAATAAGATATGAACTTGTAGCTTTTGCTAAATCTATTGAATTAAGTAGAAATAATGCTTATATAGATTATAAAGTTTCTAAAGCAATTTGTAAAATTATTGAAGATTTTGAAAATAAAGATGTTAATTTCATCAAATAACTTGTGATAAAATGGATAATATTCTACAAGGGGACGTTCTTTCCCATCTTCAAGATGTGGAATTAATGATTTTAAAAGATTTTGTAAAAATTTGTGAAGAAAATGATATTGAATATTACTTAATTTTTGGAACTCAAATTGGTGCTATAAGACATCAGGGTTTTATCCCATGGGATGATGATATTGATATCATGATTTTTCGTGAAGATTATGAAAAATTTTTAAAAGTTATGGAAGAGCATCCTAATGAGAAATATACAATTTTTGATCCAAGATATAATCCCGAGTATTGTTTTGAGTTTGGACGAATGTCTTTAAATGGAACATATTGGGCCGAATATTGGGACAATAAGGTTTCATTCAAATTAGGAATTCATATAGACCTTTTTGTTTTAGATGTTTTGCCGGATAATAAAATAAAAAGATGGTTATTCATTCAATATTGTTTTATTGTCACTAGATTGCATGCAATTTCTGTATTAACATTTGATACTTATCCTAAAATTATTAATTTAATTCTTAATTTTATCCATTCATTGTTAAATTTAATTAATTTAAAT
>SUTL01000152.1 GCA_015062925.1 Methanobrevibacter thaueri | reverse complement strand
ACTTGCTCATCACCACTCCAGAAAAACTTAACACCACGTTTCCTAAACACATCATACTTATCAGATTTAAGAAAATCATCTTTAAAATCATTAGCACAAGCAATAACAGTTACAGCATCATTATTAGTGATTCTAGCATCAATAGGGGTTCTGCATTTACTATCCACAACAACCCTTACAGGATTATCCTCAGGATTAGCATCAATTTTATGAACAGTTAACCTAGGATCATCAGCAAGTACAGTTCCAATACCTACCATTATCCCATCACAATCTTTTCTAATCTCATGAACTCTTTTCAAATCCTCTTCACCGGAAATATTGGAACTTCCAGTAGCAGTAGCGATTTTACCATCAAGTGTCATTGCAGCATTCAATATTACATATGGTTTCAATATAATCACCTAAATATGATAAAACATTTCCTTAATATGTAAAAAATTCATTAAAGTCTGATTTTCAAGTGTCCCAGGCATTATCAAAGCAATTATAATACCAATCACACCAAAAAACACACCAATAACCCAAATGATTTTAACAGCATCTTTTTCCGCAATAGGACGTCTTAAAACTAAACGAATTAAAGATTTAAAACCTGTTTCAGGTCTGACAAGTTTACCATCATCATTTAATTGTGTTGGTTTTTGCTGCTGACGATTCATAACACCAGCAGAATAAAATTTCAAAGCAGCATCAATAATATTAGGCATCAAAATAATAAAAGCAATTAATTTCACACGACCAATAAAAGCAATACAAACAATAGCCGCACCAATAATTAACGTACCAGTATCCCCAGGGAAAATCTTAGCAGGATACCTGTTATAATATAAAAATGCAATTAAAGCACCAAGCATACTCATGGAAATAATAGTAACATCATATTTACCCAGAATCAAACATGCAATAGTAAGGGAAGTCATTGAAATAATACCTAAACCTGATTCAATACCATTTAAACCAGCAAGCATATTAGTTAAATTAGAACCAATTGACAATGCAATTGGAATAGTAATTAAATATAATAAACCCACATTAGGAGGAGCAGCCCAAATTAAAGGTAAACCTGCAAGGAATAATAGGAAAAACTTTTCTTTTGAAGATAATGCTAATAAATCATCAACAATACCAATTATACCAACAAGTAAAATAACTACTAAAACAATAACTAATGGTGTTGTTAATATGTCATGCATATAAATTCCTGAAAACATACCAATAATAAATCCGAAAAGAATACCAAATCCACCCATTTCAGCCACAACAGGTTTCCAGGATTTATGTATATCTTTACCAACAATATCAGCAGATTCAAGTTTTTTAATAATTTTCGGCATTGATAATCGTGTGACTGTAAAAGATAACAATCCACAGATTATAGCAATTGCATATAAAGGAAGTTGAGGTAAAATCATCATAATTAATCACTAATCAAAAAAATTCTTTATTTATTAATAATATATAATATAATAATTAATAACTTTTATTATTAAAAATACTATTTTATTTATTATTTAAAATATAATACACAGTTCTAATAGGAATATTCAGTTTTTCTGAAATCTCACTTGCAGTCAAACCATCTTTTTTTAATTGTTTAACCTGACTGTGATCATACTTATAATTTCTATTATTAAAATTAGCATTAGCTTTTCTAAGTAAATAATATGTTCTGTTTAAACTAATATCAAGTTTTTGTGAGATTTGCTTTGCAGTTAAACCTTCATTTGATAATTTTAAAACATAAAACTCAATATTATTAGTTTTTGATTTAGCACCCCAATTATATTTTTTTTTAACATTAATATCTAATTGTTTTAATGCATCAATATATCTTTTAGAGGTTCTATTATAAACACTAGGCGAACAGGTTATTTCTTCAAGATTAGAGTATTTATCTATTAAATCCACAATCATTGAAGATGATAATGCTTTTGTAATATGAATTGTAGTTATCTCCTCATTATCCATATATAATCACTTTTTAATTAAATCCAGGAATTGTTTGGATTTATCACTTTTCGGATTTTTAATTTGATTAATGTTTTTAATTTCTTTTTTAATTCTTGATTCATTCACGTTAAATGCATTGCTGATTTTTTCAAGTTCAATATCTGAGTTTATATTTATTAATGCTGCTCCCAGTGCTGCTTGGTTAAATTTAATATTGGAATTGCGGATTTCTTTTTCGAATTTGAATTTATCATATAATAGTAAATCCATTTCATGTATTGGGATTATTTTTAAGTCTGTGAATGCAGTTAATGTTTGAATTACATTATCATATGTTTTTTGAAATACTTTTCTCTGTTCTCTGTCCAGTTCTACTCTGATATATGGAAATGGCCCTATTGTGATTTTACGGGCGTTGTTTGATGTTGTAAGGTAATATTTGAATATGTCCCATGTTATTAATGATGATGCAATGTTTTTAAATACATTTTTATATATGTTTTCACGGATTTTCAAATCTCTTTTCAGTGATCTTGTCATTTTCCCGTATTTGTCAATGTAATTTAGGCTTCTGAATCTGGTGTTGATTTGTGTGTTTCTCCATGCTTCTATT
>SUTL01000036.1 GCA_015062925.1 Methanobrevibacter thaueri | reverse complement strand
TAACTATACAATTAGATATGAATACAAAAATATATATAATTATCTTAATATGATAATTAAATATAATAGGGATAAAAAATGAATCTAACAAAATTTATTTGTCACAGAATTCCTGAAAGGAGTTTTTTCATCAAAGGCCATCAATTCCCAGTTTGCGCAAGATGCACAGGATTTTACACAGGTTTAATGATTTATCTAATCTACAACCTCATTTACAAACATCCATATAATATAAAACTCCTCATAATATCAATAATACTAATGATGCCAACAACAATAGATGGTATAACACAATATTTCGGTCCAAGAGAAAGTACAAATAAAATAAGATTCATAACCGGAGTAATAGGTGGAATAGGATTAATAATATTCATAAAAATAATTTTAAGGTGGATTATAAATGTATTGTAAACATTGCGGTGAAAAAAATCCGGAAAATGCAATTTACTGCAGAAACTGTGGGAAAAAATTAAACGACACAGAAGAAGTGAAAAAAGCAACAGTTATTGAAAATGAAAATATAAATCACAACACAACAACATCAACATCCTCAACAACATCCTCTAAAAAAGATTCATCATGGTTTATCTGCTGCTGCATCGGATTACTTATCATATTCATAATATCCGCAATATTCAGCGGATTCTAATCCTTCAAATAATAATATAAAACAGCTTTCTGAGCATGCATTCTATTTTCTGCTTCATCAAAAACAACAGACTGCTCACCATCAATAACATCGGAAGTTACTTCCTGACCCCTAATTGCAGGCAAACAATGTAAAAAAATAGCCTCATCATTAGCTAAACTCATCAAATCACTGTTAACCTGAAATGGTGCGAAATCATTTTTCCTCTGCTCAGTTTCTTTCTCATCACCCATACTCACCCAAACATCAGTGAAAACAGCATCAACATTATCCAAAGCAATATTAATATCATCAGTTATAATGATTTCAGTATTATTCTCAAAAGCATACTCCTTAGCAATTTTAACAATATCCTCATTAGGCTCATAACCTTTAGGACAGGCCAAGGCCATATCCATTTCCAATAAAGGAGCAATTAATAAAAGGGAATTAGATACATTATTTCCATCACCAACAAAACAAATTTTACGACCTTTCCAATCGCCAAAATGTTCTTTAATAGTTAACATATCAGCTAATGCCTGACAAGGATGTTCAAGATCAGTTAAACCATTAATAACAGGTACATCAGAATGTTTAGCTAGTTCAACAACATCATCATGATTAATAGCTCTAATCATAATCCCATCAACAAAACGACTTAAAACCTTCGCAGTATCAGAAATCGGCTCGCCTCTTCCCATTTGCAAATCATTAGATGATAAAAAAATAGCTCTTCCACCTAACTGATACATTCCAACATCAAATGAAACTCTTGTACGTGTAGATGATTTTTGAAAAATCATTGCTAAAGTTTTACCCTCAAGAGGTTTATCCTCCATTTCACCCGCTTTGATTTTACTAGCTAAATCAAGAATATCTTTAACATCATCCTTAATATCACAAACTGATAATAAACTATTCATCATTAATCCCCTCATAAGAAAATAGAATATTTCTAATTTATACATATTAAATGTTTCTATGAATTTTCATTTAATAGTTTAAATGCAAACCTCTGTTTACATAATGAAAAAAAAGAAAAAATAAGTATCTATTATCCGCCACCAGGAATAGTATACTTATCATTCACACCATAAAATATTCCATCACCTTTACGTTTTTCACTTACATTCAACAAAGCATTGTTAAATATAATATTCAATAACTTATACCCATCCTTATCAATAAATTCAGTTAACTGACTATTATTTTCCCTTATATTCAAAACATTCTTTTCAATATCAAAACATGCGCCATACAATATTTGAACTGAATTTTCAGCTTCAGACTCAGGAGGATATTTTTCTGTTAATTCCCTTGATTTTAAATAATCCCTATAATTCTTCCAATCTTTTTTAAGATCTTTACCTTTACCTGTTAATTTATTATTTTCTAGAATATCCCTGTAATTTTCACCATCATAATTATTTTCAATTTTAATGGATTTAATAAATTCATTGAAATCTTTTTCAAATTTATCGGCAATTGAAGAATTATTACTTTGTTTTGCCATGAATTTCAGGTTGAATTTCTTATTTTTATTCATATTTTTAAGTAAATTAATAGCTGATGTTTCGGATGTTTTCAACTCTCCTTTATTAGCAATTCTAAGAGTTATTTTTTTCATCACTTCATTATCCTTTTGAGTTAATTTTTTACCCACTTCATAGGAGTCCTCCAAATCAATATCACATTTGATTTGATCCTTATTAATTAACTCCAATATAGTGAGTGATAATGGATTTACATTTATATTATTGTTATTTGCAAATAATATGGATATCATCTGATATGAATCATCACTAGGTGGATTTTTAATGTTTTCATTATCATTATTTTTCAAACCCCACATATTCAACCCTCCATTAAATTTATTTTTTAGTTTTATTCTTCTTTTAATGATTTTTCATATGCTTCATGAATTTCTTCTGCAAGTTCATCGTTTCCTTCAATTATTGGTCCTGTGTAATCACAATCTCTGCAAATACATTGTGACCAATTTTGAGGAATAATCCAATCAACATTTTTAGAGCCACATCTTGGACAAAGTTTATGCATTCTCATTTTAAAACCTCTCCCATTTATAAAATACTTACTTACAAATTTTAATTTAAAAAAAATCATATATAAAGTTTTTTGAATGTAAGTGCTCACTTTCACTAATTAATCTATGTGAAAATGAATTATTATAAAATTAGAGATTATATAGTAATGTTAATAGTTAAAAAAAATATTAGGGAAAATAAAAATTAAATAAGGATTATTATTTAATTTAAAATTTCCTTCATATGCTCAACACGTTTGTTTACCAATTCTTCAGTTCCAACATCTTTTCTATGGTAAACATTACCTTTAACAAATTCACATGCTTTTTCAGCAATTTTTTCAGCTTCTTGAATAGTTTCACCATTAGCTACAATACCTAATGCTCTTGAACCTGATAAGTGAATTCCATCATCCTGTTGGCTTACAGCTGCATAGAATACTTTCGCACCTAAATCTTCTATTGCTTTTTCATCAACTTCTATTAATTCACCTGCGTATTGGGTTTCAGGATATCCGTCAGGTACAATATATTTACATACACTTGCTTTATCATAAAATTCAACTTTATCAATATTACCATCAACAATTGCCTGACATACATCTGCCAGTGGAGTTTTTAAAAGTGGTAAAACATTCATTGCTTCAGGATCTCCAAATCTTGCATTATATTCAATTAATTTAGGTCCATCTGCAGTTAACATGAATTGACCATATAAAATACCTTTATAAGGTTCAGCTTCTTCAGCAATGGCTTTTAAAGTTGCTTTCATTATGTCAACAGCTTTATCGTAATCCTCTTGTGTTAAAAATGGTAATAAACCACCAACATCAGAATATGAACCCATACCTCCAGTAATTGCACCAACATCCCCTTCAAAAGCATGAGGATGATCCTGAGCAGCAGGCATAGGAGCTAAATTTTCACCATCACAAAAAGCCTGAATAGTGAATTCCTCACCAATCAATCTTTCCTCAATAATAACCTGAGCAAAACCACCCATCACATTATCAATCACTTCACATGAGTATTGTTTAGCCTCTTCATTATCTTTAAGATGATCACCAACAATTTTAACTCCTTTACCACCAGTTAAACCAACAGGTTTTACAACAACATCACGATCAAAATCATCTAAAAACTCAGAAACATCATCTGAATTATCAAATACTTTATAAACCAATGAACCATCAATTTCATAATCTTCAAAGAGTTTTCTCATAAATGACTTGTCAGTTTCAATTCTAGCAGCACTTTGAGTTGGACCAACACATTTAATCCCACTTTCCTCAAGAACATCAACAATACCTTTTCCAAGAGGAGCTTCAGGACCAATAAAAGCAATATCAATATTATTTTCAACAGCATACTCAGCTACTTTTTCAACTTCTCCCTCATCACCTTGTTTAAACTTGGCAATTTTACTCATTCCAGGATTGATTTTGCTCATATAACAATATAAATCAACATCATCTTTTAATGCATCAGCAATAGCATGTTCACGAGCACCGGTTCCAACAACTAAAACTTTCATAATAAAATTCTCCTTTTATTATACTAAATGTATATTTTTAAAAATATTTAAATTTATTATATTAATAATTATTATTATAAACAAGAAATTAAAAATTGAAAAAAATATTAAGCGGTATTAATTATGAATAAAAATTCAAATATTGAAATGATAACAGGAGACCCAAAAAAAGCTATAAATAAATTATCCTTCCCAATCATAGCAAGTATGTTTCTAATATTTGCAAATAACATTATTGACAGTATATGGGTAGCCGGACTAGGTGCTGAACCTTTAGCTGCACTAGGATACATCACCCCATTATTTTTAATAATCGTTGGATTTGGAAATGGACTTGGAGCCGGAGGCAATTCATTAATTTCAAGATATATTGGCGCTGAAAACAAACAATCAGCAAACAATGCAGCAATACATAATCTAATTTTAAGCATAATCACTTCAATACTAATCACCATAATATTCACAATATTCCTTAAACCATTACTGGTTCTAATGGGCGCTTCATCAGTAATGAAATATGCAATGGACTATGGTTTAACAATATTCATCTGCACATTCGCACTGTTAATGCCGCCAATTGTTGGAGGAGCATTTAGAGCAGAAGGAGATATTAAAAAAGCAACAATACCAATAGCATTAGCCGCAATAATAAACATGATTTTAGACCCAATATTCATCTACACATTAAACTTAGGAATTACAGGAGCAGCACTAGCAACCGCTTTAGGACCATTCATTAGTCTACTATTAATGTTATACTGGATATTTGTTAAAAAAGACACTTATCTTTCATATGATAAAAAAGACTTTAACAATGACTTTAAAATCTATAAAGATATTTTAGTAGTAGGTATTCCGGCAAGTTTAGAGCAATTAGTATTATCTGTTTTAACAATATTTGTAAATTTCATGCTAACCATCGTATCCGGACCAATGGCAGTTGCAGTTTACACAGCAGGCTGGAGAATAATAAATATCGGTATGCTTCCAGCAATAGGAGTTGGAACCGCCGCAATATCAGTAGCTGGCGTAGCATTTGGAGCTAAAAAATATGAAAACTTAAGAATAACCGCAAGATATGCTGTTAAAATAGCATTAATAGCTTCAATAATAGTATGCATTATCTTATACCTATTCTCCAATCAGATTGCATTAATATTCTCATACTCCAAAAACAGTGCAGGATTAGCACCGTCAATATCAAGTTTCCTACAAATAATGTGCTTATTCATCCTCTATGTCCCATTTGGAGCTAGTGCAGGTAATGTATTTCAGGGTGTTGGTAAAGGAACAATATCATTCATATTAACCGCATTCAGAGAATTCATCCTAGTATTAATCTTCGCATACCTTTTAGGATTCACATTCAACATGGGAGAATTCGGAATATACTGTGGAATGTTATTAGGTGGTGGAATAGGTTCCCTAATCTGTTATACATGTATAGAACTATATATAAATAGATTGATAAAAAATAAAGGATGAGAATAAATTAAATTCTCATAAATTTACATTTTACTAGGTGCAGTAACACCTAAAATATCTAAAGCATTTTTAATAGTTGTTTTAGCCCTGTCAACTAAAATTAATCTTGTATCTTCAAAATCAGATCCAATAACCTGTTCTGATTTATAGAATTTATTAAATGACCCTGCTAAATCCTGAGCATATTGAGTGATATTATGAACTCTTTTCTTATTAGCACAATCTTCAACAACCTGAGGGAACTTAGCAATTTGTCTTATTAAATCCTGTTCTACTTCATTAGGACTCCAACTATCATTAACTGTTAACTGACTAATATCTTTACCGGATTTACCAAGTAATTTACATGCTCTTGCATGAGCATACTGAATTGAAGCACAACCTCTCTCAAAACTTAATGCCTCATCCCATTTAAATGTTAAATGTTTCTCTGGAGATAATTTAGCAATGAAAAATCTCACAGCCCCAACACCAATTTCCTCAGCCATCGGTTGTATTTCCTCATCAGTTAAATCAGGATTTCTTGATTTAATCTCATCACTTGCACGTGAAACAGCCTCATCAATCAAATCATCCACAGATACAAATTTACCTTTTCTTGTTGACATTGATCCCTCTGGAAGAGTTATGAATTCATAAAAAATCACTTCAGGAGGTGTTTGTCTGAATATTTCCTCAAAGATTACTTTAATCTGTTTTGCAGCTAACTTATGATCTGAACCTAAAATATCAAGAACAGTATCACCTAAAGTAGCTTTGTATTTATGATAAGCTAAATCACGAGTGGAATATAATGAAGTTCCATTTGAACGGCGTAAAACAAATTCTTTTTCAATGTTAAAATCTGTCAGGTCAATATATAATACATCATTTTCACGTGTGAATCCTTCTTTTTGAATGTAATTAACAAGTTCATCAACTTCTCCACTTCTTACAAACTGACCTTCCCATACAAAATCATCATGTACAATATTCATTCTTTGAAGTGTTTGTTTCATTCCGGAAATACATTTTGAAACTACTTTTTCAAAGATTTCATTTAATTTCTCATCTGAACCTTCTTCATATTTCCGTATTAGCTCATCAACTTTTGCTTTTAAATTTTCATCTTCCTCAACAGCTTTATTAGCATCAAAGTATAATTTACCAATTTTATGATCTAATTTATCTCCTTCATAATCATCAATGTTAAAACCACATTCAGTTATACCACAAACAATAATAGCTATTTGTCTTCCCATATCATTAACATAATATTGAGTGGTAACATCTCTTCCAGCTAATTTTAAAAGTCTTGAAAGAGAATCTCCGAAAATGGAGTTTCTAATATGGCCTATGTGAAGTGGACCGTTAGGATTAGCAGATGTATGTTCTAAAATTATTTTCTCATCATATTTTGGAAGTTGACCATAGTTTTCATCAACCTTTTCCAGGAGTAATTTGGAGAATTTGTCATAGTTAATGAAGAAATTAACATATGGTCCGAAATTTTGAACTTTGGAAAATATTTCCGGAACTTCAATTTTTTCAACTAATTCTTTTGCAACTTCAGGTGGTGAAGTTCTTAATTTTTTAGTTAGTGCAAAAGCAATTGTACTTGCAAGATCACCTAATTCCGGATTAGGTGGGAATTCTAATTTAAAATTTCTGTCAATTTCTACATCATATTGATCTAATGCTTTATTAATTGCATTAATAGCTTCTTTTTCTATTTCAAAATACATTAACTCACCTATTATTTATTATAATCCTCTAAGCCATATGGAAAGATAACCTATTTTTGGAATTACAACTAAATTATCTCCAATTGTCACAACTTTTTCCTGAATTTGATCGGCTTTAACATAGTAAGGATCTGGTCTGTTATTATTATCTCCTTTTATCACATACATCGTGGTTCCATTAATATCTGTAATATCTATAATTCTATGTATTACTGGTTGGTCAAACCATGCAGCATCATATACAACTACATCTCCAACTTTAACATCTTCTGGATTGAATTCTTTTATTCCGAATAAATCTGCTTTTTCAACTAAAACTATATCTCCTCTGTAGAATGCAGGTTCCATACTGCCTGAAACAACAACATTTAAGTGTTGGGCAGCAATTAAAACTATGACAAGGATAACTGCATATGATACAATTTCTTTATAATCAATATCCATAAATATTACCTTCTTTTCTTTTTAAATGCTGCTTGTAAGGCTAATTCAATAGCATCTGAAGTTTTTTGTAAATCTTCCATACTATGAGCATTTGAAATAAAATTACATTCAAATTGTGATGGTGGAATGAAAACACCTTCTTTTAATAATGTTTTAAAGTATCTTAAGAATAATTTTCTATCAGCTTTTTGTGCATCGGCATAATTGTAAACTGGAGCTGGTGTGAAATAAATTTGAAACATTGATGCGAGTCCTACTGGTTGAATATTATATTCTTCATCATCAATGATTGATAAAATATTTCCTCTAAGGAAGTTTCCTTTTCTTTCTAATTCCTTGTAAAATGCATCGTCCAGTTGTGTTAATGTTGAAATCCCTGCTTGAACTGAAACTGGATTACCTGAAAATGTTCCTGCCTGATAAACTGGTCCTTGGGGTGCGATTAATTCCATTATTTCACGTTTTCCACAGAATGCTCCCATTGGAAGTCCCCCTCCAACTATTTTACCTAGTGTTGTTAGGTCTGGAGTTACACCATAATATTCTTGAGCTCCACCACGGGATGCTCTGAATCCTGTTATGACTTCATCGAATATTAGTATAATATTATTTTCCTGTGTAATTTTACGTATGAATTCTAAAAATCCTGGTTTTGGTTCAATACAACCTATATTACCCATAACTACTTCCATTATAATACAGGCAATATTTTCACCTTCTTTTTCAATTAATTCTATGAGAGCTTCCTCATCATTAAATGGTACTGATAATGTGTTTTTGGTTGTGTCTGTTGGGATTCCTGGGGAATCTGGTAGTGTTGCAGCACCGGATCCTCCTTTTACAAGCACATAATCATGTGCACCATGATATGCACCTTCAAATTTAACAATTTTATCCTTGCCTGTGAAACCTCTTGCAAGTCTAATTGCACTCATAGTGGCTTCTGTACCACTATTACAGAATCTAACCATTTCAGCTGATGGAATTCTATCAATAACTTCTTTTGCAAGAGTTATTTCATTTTCAGTTGGAGTACCATAAGCTGTTCCAATTGTTAACTGATTGGAAACTTCCCTTACAACTTTAGGATTAGCATGCCCTAAAATTAAAGGTCCATAAGCAAGACAATGATCGATATAAGATTGACCATCCGCATCAGTGAGTTTAGATCCCCCTGCACTTTTAACAAAAAATGGATAAGGTTTAAAAGCTCTAACAGGAGAATTCACACCTCCAGGGAAATATTTTCTAGATTCATTGAATAATTCTTCAGAATACATTTTATCACACTTTTAATTATAATTATTATTTTTTTGAACGTTATAAGAATTAATTTTAATATTATATTAAAACTATTATTTAAGATTTTTTTAATCTAAATGCTGAATTAATGAATTCACACATGCCACAGCAATAGGTGTTCCCCCTTTAGGACCTTCAACTATAATATTAGGTATTTTTGAATTATGTAATGCTTCTTTTGAATCAGCTGCACCTACAAAACCAACTGGAACTCCTACAATTGCTTTAAGATTCATTTCACCTTTTGAATATAAATCCATAGCTTCAAAAACTGCTGTTGGAGCATTACCTGAAACTACAATTCCTTCAAAATCATTTTGACTGGCATATCTTATTGCCGCTGCTGCTCTTGTGATTTGATTTTCTTTTGCAATTTTAACTACTTCATCATTTTTAATGTAACATTCAACATCCCCATCATATCTTGTAATACCATATTTAACCATATTAATATCAGTTAAAATAGTTTCTTGATTTTTAAGGGAAGTCATAGCTGCATCTACAAAATCCGGACTAATTTTAACTAATTTTGCATATTCCGGATCTGCGGTTGAATGAACAATTCTTTCAACAATATCTTTTTCTATAGGTTTTAAATCTTTAACATCATCGCCAATAAGGTTGCGGATAATTTCTCTACTTTTATTTGCAATATCCAAGCCTTGTTTAGTTGATGCACCCATGAACATTTTATCTGTCATAATGATATTTATTATATTAAGTATATGTTAAAAATATTTCGTAAAAAATAATATTATTTTTTACTGGCTGATTGACCTGCCAGATAACCTGTTGAAAATGCGATTTTTAAATTATATCCTCCGGTTGGTCCATGTAAATCAAGTATTTCACCGGCGAAATATAAACCTGGTATTAATGTTGATTCCATTGTTTTTGAATTAATATATTTTAAATCAACACCACCTATTGTGATTTTAGCTAGATTACTGTTAAAACCTATTATATCAAATGTGAATCTTTTTAAATTTTCTACTAATCTGTTTTTAGTTTTTTTATTAATTCTTGATAATTGAGTTTCACCATCAATTCCTGTTTCATTTAAAAAGAATGTGATGAAATTATTTGTTAATAATAGTTTTAGATAGTTTTTGATTTTTGTTTTTCCTTTGTTTTGAAAATCCTTGATTAATTTTTCATTTAATTCTTCACGGTTAATGTCCGGGCATAAATCTATTGATATTTGAAATTCTAAATTTGGATCATTTTCTAATAAGTTATAACTTATAAGTTCTGAGATTTCATTACTTAAATTAATAATCCCCGGACCGGTCAAACCAACATGTGAAAATAAAACATTACCTTTAACCTTATTTTTCTTATAACTTATAACAACATCAGAAAGTGTAATACCAGCAATCTCTGATAAATCCTTTTTAGTAATTAAAGGAGATAAACCATATTTAATATCAGTAACAGGTTGTGAAGTTAAAAAATAGTTTTTAGAACTACAACCAGTTTGCGGATAAGTAATACCGCCAGTAGCAATAATAATTTTATCTGCTTTTAACTTATCATTTATAACAAAATCATCTGAAATACTTATAACTTCAAAGTTATAACTTATAACAACATTTTCCAAACACTCAATCAACCCATCCAAAACATCACCGGAATTCCCACTACAAGGAAAAATCCTATTATCATCTTCCTCAATAAAATCAAAATCAAACAAAGAAAACAAATCATCATTAGTAAAAGAATAAAAAGAATGCTTTAAAAAATTCCTATTATTAAAAAAAGTTAAAAGTTCCCGAATAGGCTTATTATTAGTAATATTACACCTACCTCCACCAGTCAACAAAAACTTACAACCAAGTGAAGAATTCTTCTCAAGTAAAATAACATTAGAAGTCCTGCTAGCAGCAATAGCTGCCATAATACCAGCAGGACCTCCACCTATAATAGCAATATCGTATTTTTTCATGTTTTAAGGAGTTAATCTGTGCCTATCTCTAGGGAATAACACACATTCACGAATATTCTCAGAACCAGTAAGTACCATAGTTAACCTATCAGCACCAACACCCCAACCAGCATGAGGAGGCATACCATATTCAAAAGCTTTCAAATAACTTCCAAATCCAGCAGGGTTAAGACCACGTTCTTCAATCTGTTTAACCAATAAATCATACTGATGAACACGAGTAGCACCAGAAGATAATTCCAGATTATTATACATTAAATCAAAAGCATGAGAATACTGTTCTTCACCCTCAACAGGCATAACATAAAACGGTTTAATCTCAGACGGCCATCTAGTTAAGAAATAAAAACCGCCCATGGTATCACCTAAAGCCTTTTCAGCCTCACGAGATAAATCTTCACCCCATTCCATAGACACATCTTTAGAATTAACAATATCAACAGCCTCATCATAAGTAACTACAGGAAAATCACCTTTAGGAACTTCCAACTCATGACCTAAAATTTCCAACTCATCAGCACAATTATCATTAATATCCTTTAAAACATTAATAAGCATATCATTTAAAACTTTCATAACATCCTCATCATCAGCAAAAGAAGCTTCCGCATCAATAGAAACAGCTTCATTTAAATGTCTTAAAGTATCATGCTCTTCAGCTCTGAAAATCTGACCGATTTCAAAAACCTTATCCATTCCAGCACCCATCATCATCTGCTTATATAATTGAGGGGACTGACCAAGAAATGCTTCTTTTTCAAAATAAGTAATCGGGAATAATTCAGTTCCACCTTCAGTAGCAGAAGCTACAAGTTTAGGAGTGTTAATTTCATAAAATCCATTATCATAAAAGAAATTACGAATAGTATGGAACATCTGACCTTTAATTTTAAAAATAGCGGAAACATTTTCTTTTCTTAAATCAAGGAATCTTGAATCTAATCTAGTATCAATACCAGCCTTTACTTTTTCAGTTGGATCCATAGGTAAAGGTTGATTAGCTAAGTTTAAAATTTTAATCTCATTAGGTAAAATTTCAACACCATTAGGTGCTTTAGGAGATTCCTGAACTAATCCTTTAATCGCTACAACAGATTCTTTTCTAAAACTTCTTAATTCTTCTAATATTTTTTCATCAACTTTTTTACTTGGAGCAGTTACTTGAACTCTACCAGTCACATCACGAATAATAACAAACATGATACCGCCAAAATCACGGATTTCGTGCACCCAACCCATGATAGTGACATCACTACCAGCTAAATCTGTAGTAAACTGACTAGCATATTTTGTTCTTCTCCAATCATTTAATAAACCTTGCAAATTATTCACCTCGAGGTTTGTAAAAAATAATTAATTATTATATAATAAAAACCTTTAAAAAAAAGCCTTTAATAAAGGAAAATATCCTAAATCACATAATTCTATTTTTATTAGAAATTTTAATAGAAACGTGCGGAATATGAGAATCATATTCAAATATAATATAGATTAGCATAATATATAAACTTAACTAAAAATCAAAATTAAATCCATATTTACAATTTAAATTTAAAAATAAAATCAAATACATCAATTTATCAAAAAATAATAATATTTAAATAAAAAATAGGGATTTTAACATTAATTTTAAAAAAATTAATGCACTAATATAAAAATTGATATAAACATGTAAAATTACAATTAAAGAACAATATTAACTTTAAATAAATAATAAGTATATATACAATGAAATAAAGATGTATACAAAAAAATTAAAAGTTTAAATAAAATTTAAAAATTAAAAGTTGATAAAATGGAAAGAAATATACATAAAATCTATGACTACATTCTAAAAATAATACTTCTAAGTTATATGGATGAATTTTTAATCTACATCGGAGAAGAAAGAAAAATAGTGGAAAAAATGGCAACAGAAAGACAAACATTAAACGGAAAAACAAAATATTTAGATTTTTTATGTAAATTAGAGGATGATACAATATGTAATATAGAATTCCAATTTCCAACACCATACACAGAAGACTTAGAAAGATTTTACGATTATAATATAGTCGTGCGAATAAGTGAAGAAAAAATAACCGAAACAATAATCATATCATTCGCAGAAAAAAATACTGGAAGTAAAAATATAGAAATTGGAAATTCAATATCATATCATCCTAAAATAATATATTTAGGAGACATAGACTACAAGAAAAGATTAACTAAGATTAAACAAAAACTAAATTATAAATACCCTCATGGAAAAGAATTAGAAAACATTAATAATACAAATAAAACAAATACTAAATTAACATTTAAAGAAGAATTAGATTTACTAATAATGTCACTTCTTCCAAAATATAAAAACAAAAAAGAAATGTTAAAAGAGATTAAAAATGTATTAAAAAAAGAAAAAGCATTAAGAAAAGAAAAACTTGAAATAATTAAATTAATAATTGATTATGAGATAGAAAATTTAATTCCACAAAAAGATCAGGAATATTTAAAAGAAGATGATAAAATGACACCAGAAGTTAGTGAACTAATGATAAAAGTAGGAAAAGAAGTAAATAAAAAATACGAACAATTAGCAATAGATGATGCAAGAAAAGAAGGAATAAAAGAAGGAATAAAAGAAGGAATAAAAGAAGGAATAAAAGAAGGAATAAAAGAAGGAAAAGAAAAAGAAAAAGAAGAAATAGCAAAAAAACTAAAAAAAATACACACACCAGAAGAAATAGCAAACATTACCGAACTAAGCATAGAAACAATAGAAAAACTCTAAAGAAAAAATAAAATTATTATAATTAACAAAACTATAATAATCGCTTTTTAAATGAATTAGCATGAGCATAAAATCCTTCATACTCAGCAATAGGAACAGAAGTTTCAGATAACTGTTTAAGCCCTTCTTTAGTAATTCTTTGAACAGTAGGCTTTTTAATAAAAGCTTCAGTTGATAATCCAGAATACATTTTTGCACCACCACCAGTTGGTAAAACATGATTAGTTCCAGACCCATAATCCCCCGCAGCAACAGGAGAATAAGCTCCTAAAAATATAGAACCAGCATTATTAACATGAGATAAAGTATCATCATCATCTTTAGTGGATATGATTAAATGTTCAGGAGCATATTCATTAGTAACATGAATAGCTTCATCAAAAGTATTAGTGATAATGATTTTCCCACTTTTAGATAATGATTCCTCAATAATTTCACGTCTAGGAGCATCTTCAGTTAATTGTTTAACAAAATCATTAGTTTTAATAGCTAATTCTTCAGAATCTGTGACTAAAAAACAAGATGCATTTGGATCATGTTCAGCTTGAGCTAAAATATCAGTAGCTAAAAATTCTGGATTAGCAGTATCATCAGCTAAAATAAGAACTTCAGATGGTCCGGCTGGAAACTCAATGTCAACTTGACCATAAACTAATTTTTTAGCTGCAGTAACGAAAATATTACCCGGACCCACAATTTTTTCCACTTGCGGAACAGATTCAGTTCCATAAGCTAATGCTGCAATAGCCTGAGCCCCTCCAACTTTATAAATTTCATCAGCGCCAGCAATATCAGCTGCAACTAAAATTGCATCTAATATTTTCCCATCTTTTTGAGGTGGAGTTACACAAACAACTTTAGAAACACCTGCAATTTTAGCCGGAATAACAGTCATTAAAATTGATGAGGGATAAGCTGCTCTACCACCAGGAATATAACAACCTGCAATGTTAATTGGTCTTACAATCTGACCAGCAACAACACCAGGAGTAACTTCCATATTCCATTCGGAAGGTATTTGTTTTTTATGAAATTTCTCAATATTCGCCGCAGCATTTTTAAGTGCAACTAACAAATTATCATCTAATGTTTCATAAGCTTGTTTTATCTCATCTTGTGATACTTTAAAATCTTCTATTAAAACACCATCAAATTTTTCACTATATTCACGAATAGCCTGATCTTTATTTAAGCGAACATTTTCAATAATCTCTGATACAGTATCTAAAACATTATTAACATCTTGTTCTGATCTTTTAATTGTTTCTTTTAAGTTAATTTCAGAGTATTTTAATATTTCCATTTTATAACACTACCTTAGAATAGCTCCAGTATCTGCTGAATGGACTAATTGTTGATATATTGCTAACCAACCTGAAACTTCACTTTTCGGATGTTTAAGATTTTTCAATCTTTCAGCAATTTCATCTTCGGTTAATTCAACATTAATTAATCTGTTCTCAATATCAATTTCTATAATATCTCCATTTTGGATTGCTGCAATTGGACCATTTTCTCTTGCTTCAGGAGATACATGTCCTATACATGGCCCACGGGTTCCACCTGAAAATCTACCATCAGTTATTAAACCTACATCTTTAATATTCATTCCTGCAAGAGCTGATGTTGGATTTAACATTTCTCTCATTCCAGGACCTCCTTTTGGACCTTCATATCTTATTACTACAATATCACCTTCATTTATTTCATGATCAAATATTGCTTTTGTAACATCTTCTTCTGAATTATATACTTTTGCAGGCCCTTTAAGATGCATTAAATGATCAGCAACAGCACCTTTTTTAACAACACTACCATTAGGTGCTAAATTACCTTTAAGAATTGCAATTCCACCATCTGCATGCACTGGATTATCTAATGTATGAATAACATCAGTGTTTTTATTTTCATAGTTTTTCAAGTTAGAAGCAATTGTTTCACCAGTTACTGTTAACTGATTAGTATCAATTTTATCTCCAAGTGTTTTTAAAACCGCTTGAATACCACCAGCTAAATGTAAATCCATCATTGAATCTTCTCCTGCTGGGGAAATTAGTGCAATATGAGGAACTTTTCTTGAAATTTCATCGAATAAGGTTAAATCAACATTAATTCCTTCAACTTCATTTGCAATAGCAGGAATATGAAGAGCAGTGTTAGATGAACCCCCAAGAGCCATGTCAACAGCAATAGCATTATTAAAAGCTTCCTGAGTTAAAATATCAGATGGTTTAATATCCTCTTCAACTAATTTAATAATTTGCTCACCTGATTTAAAAGCAATCTGATTATTCTCATCAGTTCTTGCATGAGTTGTAGCGCAAGTTGGAAGAGACAAACCCATAGTTTCAGTAATACAAGCCATAGTATTTGCAGTGAATAAACCAGAACAACTTCCAGCACCAGGACAAGCACATTTTTCAAGTTCAAGAACTTCCTCTTCAGTCATTTTACCAGCAGAATAAGCTCCAACAGCTTCAAAAACAGTGATTAAATCAGCAGGTTTTCCATTATATTCCCCTGAAGCCATTGGACCACCAGTAACAACAATACTTGGAACATTAACACGTGCCGCACCCATTATCATTCCCGGAACAACCTTATCACAACTTGGAATTAAAACCAAACCATCAAAAGCATGCCCTTTAGTCATAGATTCAACAGTAGCAGCTATAATTTCCCTTGAAGGTAATGAATATTTCATACCCTCATGATTCATACTAATACCATCACATACCGCCATAGTATCAAATTCAAATGGAATACCGCCTGCAGCAACAATACCTTCTTTAACAAATTCAACTAATTCTTTTAAATGAATATGACCCGGTACAATATCTGTGAAACTATTAGCTATTCCAATGAATGGTTTATTAAAATCATCATCTTTAAGTCCACAAGCCCGTAAAAGAGATCTATGTGGAGCTCTTTGAATTCCTTTTTTAACATTATCACTTTTCATTTAATCACACAAATTTAATCGAATAATATTATATTATATTAATTTCATAATTAATAAATAATTTAGTATTTATAGGGAAGTTTTATATGACCACATTAGAAAAGATGAAAATCTTAAGTGATGCAGCTCAATATGATTTATGTGATTATGTAAATCATAATAAAAGTTCACAAGTGAACCTACCAGGAATTTATGAAGCTACAGGTCATAATGGATGTAAAATACCACTTTTTAAAACATTAATTACAAATGACTGTAAAAATGATTGTAAGTATTGTATAAATCAGTCAAAAAGAAATTTCACAAGACTTGAACTCACACCTGAATCACTTGCAAAAGCATTTCTCGGATACTATGGTAGAGGACTTGTTAACGGATTATTTTTAAGTTCAGGTATTTCAGATGATGTTGACTCTACAATGGAAAAACAAATAGAAACAGTGCATCTTTTAAGAAATAAATATGGATATGATGATTATATTCATTTGAAAATTGTTCCAGGAGCAAGTAAAGATTCTATTAAAAGGGCAATGGCACTTGCAAATAGAGTTAGTATAAATATTGAAGCTGCAACATCCTCTGGTCTTAGTGACTTATCATCTACTAAAGATTATAATAAAGATATCTTGAAAAGATTATCATGGATTAATAGGTTACAATATAAAAGTACAACATATCCAAATTCAACACACACCACACAATTAATTGTCGGTGCGAATGATGAAAGTGATAAGGAAATTTTAACTAGAATGGAAAAAATATACAAAAATTCAAATTTGAAAAGAACATATTTTTCAGCTTTCACACCTATTGAAGAAACAGAATTAGGTGATAAAGATCCATGTTCAACTGACAGAACCGGTAAATTATATAATGCAGATAGTTTAGTTAATGAGTATCATTATAAGGTTAAAGAATTAGTATTTGATAGTGATGATAATCTATTGTTAACTCAAGACCCGAAAATTTTAGCTGCAGAAAATATGGATATATTTCCTGTGGAAATAAATAATGCACCATTAGTTGAATTGATTCGTGTTCCAGGTATTGGTATAAAATCTGCAAAAAAAATTATTTCTATTCGCAAAAAAATACCATTTACAAACAAAGAACAGCTTAGAAATTTAGGTGTTGTGGTTAATAGAGCTGAACCTTATATTAAAATAAGTGGAGAATATCAAACTACCTTTAATTTATAAAATAACAGATTAATTTTCTATATGTTATACTTCATGAAAAATATACATTGTAATATATATGAAAATATATATTTCCAATATACTAAATCAAAAATATATTTACAGAATATTTTTTTTATTGAGAATATTTTTGATCTGAAAAAAAAATTATGATAAAAAAAATCTATCAACAATTATAATATTTTTTTTCTTGAACTAATCTTATTTGAAAATATATTATATGATAAGAATTAAATTATAAAATCCTTATTATCAAAAGAAAAAAAATTATCTTGAAAAAAATATTTTGATAAAATAGAAAATATATTTTTGTTAAATTATCGAAAAATATTATTTGAAAAAAAATAGTATAATATAGAATAGAAAATATATTTTTTTATATTTTCATTGGGATTAATAATCATCAAATAATGCCCAGATTTCCGGGTACTTTTTTGAAACAGCATCTTCTATTAATTTTGAAGCTTCTTTTGAGATACTGAATTCAGGTTCGGTTTTTCTTAAATATCTTAATACTGCTGAAGATCTTGAAGACCATAATGTGATTCTTGGATTTTTATCTACAATTTTTTTCACTTCTTCTAAATGTTCTTTTTGGACTTGGACTTCTTGTGATGTTTGTAGATTTTCTTCATCAGTTTCATCGCTAGATATGTTTTTGGATGTATCCATATCATTTTGAGTTTGTGTTTTCTCTTCTTTGACTTTTTGATTTTTTTGTTCATTTTCATCAGATTGTTTTACATTATCATTTGTTTTATCATCATCTATGACTTCTTCCACATTTTGATCCTCATCATCTAACATGTCTGCAAGGGATTGTGGTGACTCACTGTCAAAATCATCATTTATGATATCTGGGAATAATGAGTTTAATCCTTTTCCAAGTGCTTTTCTTGACATTTTAGATCATCCCCTTAACTGCATCTCTTTGAATGATTTCTTCTGCTAAATCTAGATATGCTTTTGTACCTGTGCTGTCTGGATCATATATTAAGCATGGTTGACCAAAACTTGGTGCTTCTGCTAATCTGATGTTTCTTGGTACTATTGTTTTGAACAGTAAGTTTTTTCCTTTGAAAAAGTTTTTAAGTTCTTTGTATACGTCTTTACTTAGTCTTGTTCTTTTGTCAAATAGAGTGAGGAGAATTCCTTTAATTGGGGTTGGACTTCTAAGTCTTTTTTCAACTAATTTTATTGTATTAATTAAATCAGCTACTCCTTCTAGTGCATAATATTCAGCTTGGATAGGTATTAATACACTATCGGATGCTACTAATGCGTTGACTGTTATGACACCTAATGAAGGAGGTAAGTCTATGAATATGTAGTC
>SUTL01000035.1 GCA_015062925.1 Methanobrevibacter thaueri | reverse complement strand
TCTAAAAAAAATGGAAAAACATCTACTCTTTTTTAAAACAACAATTAAAATCACATTTAATTGAATAATATTTCATTTATAATTACTCCTATATAAAAAATGAGAGAGAGCATTTGAAAAGTAATCGAATAACGAACTCATAGCAATTTTTCAAAACCGAAACAATTTTTCATACCCAAAGCAATAATATAATCACAACAAAAAAGTATACTGAACAAAAATCCAAGACCCAAAATAGCCTCCAAAAAACACAAAATAAAAATAAACGCAATAAAATTAATTAAAAAAAGATAGTACACCCAATAGTGCAATTCATCCACAACTTGCAGAAGTTGTGGTATTCTTGCATTTTAAAGATAAATGTTATTTTTCATTTATTATTCACCCCAAATATTTTTTTTAATTAGTAACTCAATGAATTTTTTTTCATGAAAAAATATTGTATGAGCAAATAATCATTTAAAATCAATCATATATAAAGTTATACTTATATTAAAAGCATTATTGATTTTAATTTGATAAATAACATGTTTAAATCAATATTTACTTTAAAATAAAAAAAAATATGATAATTTAAATGAGAAAAAATAGGGAATTAACTTTGTCCTACATCCTGAATTTAAGCTAATTCATCATGATAACTGCAAATATCTGTACACGGACAAATTTCACATTGTGGTGATGTTGGTTTACATATATTCTGACCGAATTGAACCATTAAATCATTTAGTTTAATCCATAATTCCCTGGGAGTGATTTTGGTTAATTCTGTTTCAGTAACCTCCGGATCTTTAGTATTGACTAAACCCAAACGATTTGAAATTCTATGAACATGAGTGTCAACTGGTATTGCAGGTTGTTCAAAAGCAAAAACCATAACACAATTTGCTGTTTTCCTACCAACACCAGGGAGTTTAACAAGTTCTTCTACAGTTCCGGGAACTTCTCCTCCATACTGATCAATTAGAATTTGTGATACTTCCTGAATTCTACCTGCTTTAACATTGTAAAAACCAGCAGGTTTAATTAATTTTTTCACATCATCTATTGGTGCTTCTACAACTTCATAAATATCCTTGTATTTATCAAATAGATTATTAGTAGCTTGGTCTGTGTTTTCATCTCGTGTTCGTTGTGATAGGATTGTTCTGATAAGTACTTTATATGGATCATGGTAGGAAAACTCTTATTTCAAAAACATTTTCTAATTCTTCAATTAATTTAATTACTTTTTCAGTGTTATTCATTTTTTAACTCCAGTTCAAATCCTAGTTCCGCCATTGTTTCTATGAAATTTGGAAAAGACACATTGAATACTTCGCCATTTGTAATTTCTATATCATGTTTTAGCCCTATGAGTGAAAATGCCATTGCTATTCTATGGTCTGCATGTGAATCTATTTTTCCGGAGGTGATTCCTCCAGTAATTGTCATCCCATCTTCTTTTTCTATGAGTTGACATCCTAGTTTTTCAAGTTCTCGGCATGTTGTATCAATCCTATCTGTTTCTTTAACTCTTGCATGGGCCACCCCAGTTATATTTGATGTTCCTTCAGCCATTGCAGCTAGTACTGCAACTGTTATTAGTAAATCTGGTGCGTTGGATAAGTTTACATCTATAGCTTTTAGATTGCCATTTGATGCTATTTCCACATAATCTTCGCCTCTGATTATTGTAACTCCCATTTTTTGAAGTATGTCAAGTATATATTTATCTCCTTGTTTTGAATTTCTGAATAGATTTTTTATTTTTGCTTTTCCACCTGCGATTGCTATTAATGCCAGCAGATAGGATGCTGAGGAGTAATCTCCTTCTATGGTGTAATCACATGCTTGGTAGTTTTGTTTTCTAACTATGAATTCATCTATTCTGCAGTTTTGTATGGTTTTGTCGCAGTTGTCATGTTTTAGATAATATCCTTTTATTGTTTTTACTCCGAATTTTTTCATTATATCTAATGTCATGTTAACATATGGTTTTGATTTGAATTCAGGCAATACATATAGTGTGGTTCCTTTTTTTGATAGTGGGGAGGATATTAGGATTGATGATATGAATTGTGAGCTTACATTTCCTTGGATGTTTGTTTCACCTCCATCGTATCCTGGTTTGATTAGTATTGGTGCTTTATTATTATTGTTTAATGATTTGCATTCAACACCTAGTGAATATAGTGAGTCCATCAGCAATTCCATTGGTCTGGTTTTTAATGAATCATCTCCTGTTAATATGACTTCGTTATCGCTTAGTGCTGAGATTGATGTCATTAATCTTAGTGTTGTTCCTGAGTTTGCCAGGTCTATTGGATTTTCAGATGTGTTGTGTAGTTTACCATTGGTTCCTATTACTTCTAAGTATTCATCTGTTTTTTTTATTTTTGCTCCTAATGTTTTGCATGCTCTTATTGATGATAACACATCTTCTGAGTATAACATGTCATATAGTTTTGAGGTTCCTTGAGCTAGTGATGCGAGGATTACTGCTCTGTGAGAATAACTTTTTGAAGGAGGTGCTTTTACTTCTCCTCCGATTTTTGAGATATTTTTTACTTTTAGAATCATTTTTTCTATCCTACCCAAAAAAAGATTATTTTATTTTTACACTTTTTGTCTATATTATTATTTATCATAATATTTATTAATTAAATTTTTTGGAATATCATAAATTTAGTTTAAAAATTGATAAATAACCCCGCATAATAGAAATTTAGAACTATTTAAGTATAATTAGAGATGAGGAGATAATGAATGATTTAAAAAGAAATATTCAAGTTTATGAAAATATGGATTCAAATGAGTTATAGGAATAAATTTATCCTCATCTCCATGTTTCAATTATATAAATAATGGTATATATACTTTTAATAAGTTAAAATCAATATTTACATCAAGATATGAAGTTTTAAAGTGATTACAATATTGATTTGAATTAATAATTTAATTAAATATAAATCTCAACTTATATATAATAGATATTAACAAAGTATACACATAGAATACTCAGGTGATTCTGATGGATATTGAAACAAAAGAAAAACTTAAATCCGCCCAAAAATTAAAAAAAGAAAAAAAATACCAGGAATCTAAAGAAATATATGATGAATACTATGAAAAAAACCCCAATTCACTCTCAAATTGGGATAAAAAAACATATGCATGGGACATATACTACCTCCACATGCAAAATCCAGAAAGCAAAGAAGAATTATTTGAAAACCTAGAACTATTATGCGACATAACAACACAAGAAGACAAAAGTAAAAACGACAAATACCCATGCCCATACACATTATCAATATTAAAAGGATTGGATTATTTAAATCGTGAAGGACAATTTAATGACATGTTATTTTTAACAGACAAAATTAATCCCGAATATCTAAGTGAAAAACCATCAAAATTCCATGGTCAAACCTACGCATCAAACAAAGAAAAATACTATAATCATCTCACCAAAGCATTATTAAAAACAGATTATGTAAATGAAGCTCTTGAAGCATCAAAAGAAGCTTTAAATATAAATCCATTATTAGATGATACCTGGTTTAAATGGAGAATTGCAAAATCATATAAAGAACTTGGAGAATATGATAAATCATTAGAATGTCTTGAAAACTTATCAAAACAAAAAAATGACTGGTTTATATATGCCGAAATTGGAGACAACTATTATTATAAAAACAATAATGAAAAAGCATTAGAGTACAGTATAAAAGCCGTTTTAGCACCAGGACAAGTTGAAAGTAAAGTTAATCTCTATTCATTATTAGGAGAACTTTTAAAAGACACTTATCCTGAAGAATCCATGAAACATTATTATCTTGAATATAGTGTGAGATTAGCTAATGAATGGAACATTGATGATGAGTTAACAGAAAAAATCGAAGACAATGATTTTGACATAAACAACAAAGACTATATGAAAATTGAAAGAGAACTTAAAAAATTCTGGAACGATCTTAAATTCAAAAACCAAGACCCACAATATGGAATCATCAGTAAAATCCTACCTAATGGGAAAGCAGGATTCATCCAATGTGAAGATGGAAACTCATATTATTTCAGAAAATTTGAATTTAAAGGATTAAAAGAAGAATTTGATGAAATGGTTAGTGTTAAATTCTATTTAGAACAAGGATATGATAAATCCAAAGACGAATATAAATTAAATGCGGTTAATGTACATCCGATGTAAAAAAAAAATAATGATATTGAAAGTAATAAGTTAATTTATCTCATTACTTCAACAATCATATCTAAGTTTTCAGACTGCAGAATATCAACTTTTTTACCTGATGCTCCAACAATCTCTTTTTTAATATTCAACATATCTTCAGGAACAGTAATATCTCCAATTTGAAGTTCATTGTTTTTATCTAAAACCTCACCGATTTCATCAATATCAGTTGATTTTAAATATCCTATGATTTTACCTGCATCCCCTTTAAATGTTGGTCCGATTTGAGACATATCAGGTTCAACTTCAATGATTTTTTCATGAACTTCAGGTTTTCCGGAGGTTATATTTAAATTATTGATTTTTAAAGTTCCTTTTAAATCATCCTCAAAATCATTGAATATTTCAATTAAATTTTCATCTGAAGTATAAACATTCACTTCATTTAACTCAGCATTCAATGGTATTTTTGAAGCGGATTTGAATCTTCTAACTTCATCAATTAATTCAATTGTTGTTTCTCCTTTAATTTCCATATCAAGATTTATTAATTCATCATAAACCATAGGCCATGAGGTATTATGAATTGATTGAGTGTCAAAGTATTGGTAAACTTCTTCTGTGAAAAATGGTGCTATTGGAGCAAGTAATTTAAGAGAAGTTTCCACAACTGTTTTTAAAGTATATTTTGCAGCTTTTCTTGATTGGCTTGTTACATCAGTGTATAATCTGTATTTTACAGCTTCAATGTATTCGTCACAGAAATCATGCCAGAAGAATCTTTCTATTGAAGTTATTGTTTGTGCAAAATTATATTCTTCAAATGCTTTGTCCACAGTTTTATTTAAATTATTTAATTTTGATAATATCCATAAGTCTAATGGGTTTAAATTATCTTTTACTTCTTCATAAGTTATTTCTTCATCAAAGATTTGCATACTAATAAATCTGAATGCATTCCAGAATTTTCTTAAAAATCTGTATCCGTGTTTAATGTCTTTCCAGTCGAATATTACATCGGATCCAGGTACACTGTTAGCTGCCCATGTTCTCAGTGAATCTGCACCATATTTTTCAATAACTTCTTCAGGTCCAACTACAAATTCTGGTCTGGATTTACTCATTTTATTTCCATCTTCACCGAATACCATACCGTTAATTACAATATCATCAAATGGTTTTTTACCGGTTAATGCTAGACAACGTAGTGTGGTGTAGAATGCCCATGTACGAATAATATCATGTCCTTGTGGACGAATATTTGATGGGAAATGATTTTTATAATCTTCATCTGGCCATCCGGCAATTGATAGTGGTGAGATTGATGAGTCCATCCATGTGTCAAGTACATCTTCTTCTCCGATGAATTCTTCACATCCACATTCACATGCGTGTTTTGGTTTATCCACTGTTGGATCTATTGGTAGGTCTTCTGCTTGTGGTAAAATTACTTTTCCACAGTCTTTACAGTACCATACTGGGATTGGAGTTGCAAATATTCTTTGTCTTGAAATACACCAGTCCCATTCCATTGAATCTGCCCAGTTGACCATACGGGATTTCATGTGTTCCGGAACCCATTTCATTTCATCTGCTGCAACTTTACTTTTTTCTATTAAATCACGTACTGCTACAAACCATTGTTTTTTAACTAGAATTTCTATTGGAGTTTTACATCTCCAGCATTGACCTACATTCTGATCTACTTCTTCTTGTTTTAATAAATAACCTTCATTTTCCAGGTCTTTTATTGTTTGTTTTTTACAGGTTTGTAAATCCATTCCTTCGTATCTTCCAGCTGCACTTGTTAATGTACCGGTTTCATCAATTGCGTTGATGATTTCAAGATTGTATTTTTGAACCCAACTTACATCTGTTTTATCCCCGAAAGTACAAATCATAACTGCTCCTGTACCAAATTCAGGATCTACTTCTTCATCTGCTATGATTTTCACTTTTTGATGTGATAATGGTACTTCAACATATTTACCTAAAAGATGTGTGTATCTTTCATCTTCAGGATGTATTACTACTGCGACACATGCAGACATGAGTTCAGGTCTTGTTGTTGCAATTAAAATACCTTCATCTTTAGGGTTTGCCTGTTTACCTGAAAGTTGTGATGATGCAATGTCTTCATATGAATCATCAACTGCAGGTGGGAAATTAACATAGTTTAGAAATGTTGTATTATCAGAGTATTCTACTTCTGCAAAAGCAATTGCGGTTTCACAACGTGGACACCAGTTTACCGGATGTATTCCCTGATATATTAATCCTTCCTCATACATTTTTAAAAATGAGTATTGGGTTTTTTTCATGTATTCAGGAGTCATTGTGACGAATTCACGTGTCCAGTCCTGTGAATAACCCATTGCCCGCATTTGTGATTTCATTTTTGCAATGTTATCTGTGGTTAAATCAATACAGTATTTTCTGAATTGTGCTCTTGAAACATCATTTTTATTTATATTATGAGTTTCTTCAACTTTAACTTCTGTTGGAAGACCATGACAATCCCATCCTTGAGTAAATAGTACATCCAATCCTTTCTGCCTTCTATATCTTGCATTCATATCAATATAAACCCAATTCAAAACATGCCCTAAATGTATTGAACCTGTTGGGTATGGAGGGGGGGTGTCTATAATGTATCTTGGACGGGTTCCATCTCCAATATATTTGTAGATGTTTTCATCTTCCCATTTTTTCTCCCATATTTTTTCTTTTTTAAAATCATAGTCTTTAGGAATTTCTTCTTTTGACATATCTTTTCTCCTAAAATATTATATTAAATATAAAGTAATAATTTTTATTTTATAAATAATGATATTAGTTATGTAGTTTATTATTTAAAAAATTAATCCAATATTATATAAATCAAATTAGTTAAGTATATTATATAATAAATTTATAATATTAATATTATCAATCAAAAAAAGGACTGTTAAAGAATGGAATTATTATGGTTTTATATTGCTATTGTATTAGCTATAAGTGATGTATTACACACCACTATTATGTGGAAAATTTTTAATAACTTTTACATAATACTAGGTGGTTTAATTCAACAAGCTACAAAAACAACATGGCAAACCTGGTTAGCACATGAAATAATGGAAGCAGGATTTCATTTTGTCATATTATCAATAGTTTTCTTAAATCCCAGTATCGGAATTCTTGCAGCACTAATTCATTTTGTAATTGATATTACACACACCATATTAATACGAAATATGGGTGAATTAGAACATAGAGCACTACATTTCGTGGTTGAATCTCTATTTTTCATTTTAATTTATGGATTTTAAAAAAAAAATATTATAATGAGGGAGTTTATTAAATGCCAGTTATTACATTCAAATACCAAGATTTAAAAGATTTAGGAATTGACATGGAAAAAGACGAATTAATAGATACTTTACCAATGATGTCAAGTGATATTGAAGATTTTGACGATGAAGAAATTAAAGTTGAATTTTTCCCTAACAGACCAGATAATTTATCTGTTGAGGGAGTGGCCAGATCTTTTAAAGGTTTTATTGGTCAGGAAACTGGATTACCTGATTATAAAGTAACTCCTTCAAATGATGAAGTTATTGTTGATAGTGAAGTTGCTAGAATTAGACCATACATCGGATTTGCTAAAATAGATAATGTTGATTTTACCGGTGATAAACTTAAATATATAATGGATTTCCAGGAAAATCTTCATTGGGTTATTGGAAGAGACAGGAAAAAAGTAGCTATTGGTATTCATAATGCTGATGTTGTTAATGGTCCATTTAAATATATTGCAACTCCTAAAAATGAAAATAATTTCATACCTCTTGAAAAGGATGTTGAAATGACTCCTGATGATATTTTAACCAAACATGATAAAGGAGTTGATTATGCTCATTTAATTAATAGTTTTGATAAGTATCCTTTAATTTTGGATTGTGATGATAATGTTTTATCTATGCCTCCAATTATTAATGGTGAGTTAACTAAAATTAAAGAGGATACTAAAAATATTATTGTTGATGTTACTGGAACTGATGAGAAAGCTGTTAATCAGGCTTTGAATATTATTTGTTCTTCATTTGCTGAAGTTGGTGGTGAGATTAAAAGTATGGAAGTTAAATATGAGGATAAAACTATTGTAACTCCTGATTTAACTCCTCAAGAGATGAATGTTCATGTTAACACTGCTAATGAGTTAATTGGTGGAACTAATTTAAATGCTGATGATATTAAGGTTTTACTTGAGAAAGCACGTTTTAATGCTGAAATTTTAAATGATAATGAAGTTAAAGCTATTATTCCTGCTTATCGTGTGGATATTCTGCATGAAGTGGATATTGTTGAAAATATTGCTGTTCAATACCATATTAATGATGTTGTAGCTGAATTACCAGATATTAATACTGTTGCTTATGAAAATAATTGGTTTAAAGCTGAAAGTACTATTCGTGAAGTTATGATCGGTTTAGGTTTCCAGGAAGTTATGAGTTTAATGCTTACTAGTGAAGATGCTCATTATACTAAAATGAATCAGGCTGAAAAGCCTCATGTTCAGGTTGCAAGACCTATTACTATTGACAGAACTATGATTAGAACCAGTTTAATTAATAGTTTAATGGAGTTTTTAGAAGATAATAAGCATGAGGATTTACCTCAGAAAATATTTGAAATTGGTGATGTTTTATATTTAGATGATTCAAAGGAGAATAAAACTGTTGCTTCTAAAAAGTTAGCTGGAGTTGTTTGTCATTCTACTGCTAATTTCACTGAGATTAAGTCCATTACAACTAGTGTTTTATCAAATCTTGGTTATAGTATGGAGATTAGTGACAGTGAAAATGAAACCTTTATTTATGGTAGGGCTGCTGATTTTAAGGGTGAGTCTTTAAATGGTAATGTTAAAGGTTTCTTTGGTGAAGTTTCTCCTGAAGTGATTAGTAATTTCACTTTGGAGTATCCGGTTATTGCTTTTGAAGTTGAATTTCTTTAATTTATATTTTTTTTATTTTTAATTAAGTGGTGAAATTTGTTTTTCAGCATATTTCACCTTTTTTTAATACCATAATTTTCTCATTTGTATTTCTATGTTTGAGTAATTATCTAGTTTAGGAGAAGCATCATAATTATTGAAAATAACTATCAGAATTATTAATAGTATAATGATTCCTATTAAAATTATTGTCCATTTTTTCAATTATTCGCACTCTCCCTTTAAAAATAGTAGTTATCCCATTAACTGAACTATATCATGACCCTTAGATGTTAATCTGTAAAACCTGTTTTTACGTTTAGACTCATCAATACATTCAGCAACACCACAATCCTTCAATTCCTTCAATACTTTAGATATATGGTTAGTTCTAACGCCAATATCATCAGCAAGAACAGTAGGAATCTTATCAGACTCATTTAATGATTTAACAGATTTCTCCCTATAAGAAGAACTAATAACATAACCATAAACCTTAAGAGTTTCATCATCCATTAAATAAACACCTCATTATAGTAAATTAATAAACAATTTCCACACACATTATACTATTAATCAGAAATTACTTTTAAACTTATTGTTCTGGCCACCCTAGGACCATCAAGTTCAATGAAAAAAACAGACTGCCAAACACCCAAATCCAACCTGAAATCTTTAACCGGCAAACACTCACCAGAAGACAATAACAATGATTTCAAATGAGAAGAAGCATTATTATCAATTTTATCATGATTATAATTATCATCTGGAACTAAATCATTTAAAATACTCTCAAAATCCTTTAATAAACCAGATTCATTTTCATTAACAACAATAGCAGTAGTAGAATGTTTTGAAAAAATAGAAATAATCCCCTCATCAACATCAATCAAATCATTAATCCGGGAAGTAATATCAATAATTTCAAATTTCTTATGAGTATCAATCTGTAAATAATAATTTTTAATTGTCATTAATGAATAATTAAGTTAAAAGTGATTAATATATATTATTCATAATCCTCTTCACGCCAGTAACCATAAATAAGCATACTCATAATAGAAACAATACATAACACAATAATACCTGAAGTATCAGTGATTTCTTTTGAAATTTTACTTTGAGGAACAACCTCATAAGCTTTACCTTCTCTTGACACTTCACCTTCACTGGCATCTCCAGCATCAACATCACCATTTGTTAATGCACTATTCCCATTATCTGAAGAGTCCTGATAATTTCCAGATGCATTTTTCCCATGAACCCCAGATTTATCTGAATTTGTGTAATGTGAACTTTTAGAAGTTCCATTTTGCCCAGTTCCTTTAGAAATTCCTGAATTGGAATTTGATGAAAATTGAGAGTTAAAACCTGATGCTCCAGCATTACCTTCTGTAGTTTTTGATGTTTGTGAATCCTTATTATTGCCAGTTTCACCGGAAGCAACCTTATATTTATAATTCACAGGTTTTCCACCAATATTAACTTGAACATCATATTCTTTATCCGGATCCAAGTTTGCATCAATAACCGCTTTACCATTAACGAATTTAGCTGAGTAGGTGTTTCCATTAATATTTACAGTAGTATCAAATGTTCCAAATTCCTGAACTGGATTTCCTTTTGTATCATACATTTGAAGTCCAATACCATTTTTAACTGATATTGTATCCATTTTCATAATTCCCGCAAGTAAAAATGGACATACAAAAGTATCCTCACTATCTGCTGAATCAAACCAGTTATCACCTAATTTAAATTTAGATAATGCAGGATTATTTTTCGCCTGATAATTTTGATTATGTGCCAATACATTATATTTGAACACTAATCTTGATGAATCTCCTTCACGTGCAGTTTTAAAACCAGAACCAAACAATAATCCATTACCAGTTTCAGATCCCCCTCCAATTTCATCATTTGAAATATCATTCCAATTATATGTGAATGAATTAGCATTAATCACATCATAATAGGAAGTTGAATTGATGAATATTCCATTATCATTATCATGAACATCATTATATTTGATAGTGTTTCCATAAGAGACATTATACATGGAAATCCCATTATAATCATTATGATGAATAGTATTGTTATTAATAATAGAATAGTAAATATCAGATGTTTCAATTCCAGATTTACCATTATGAGAAATAGTATTTTTAAGAATAATACAATTTTTTATGTTTTGAAGCTGAACTCCATTTAACCCTGCTTTTGAAATAATATTATTTTTTAAATTAACTCCTTCAGAGTTTTTAATTAATACTGTAGTTTTTCCACCAGAGAATATATTATTTTCAATTGTTGTTTTATCAGCAGAATCAATTACAATATTATAATCACATTTAGATGCTTTAATTGTAATTCCAGATAAAACACTACCTGCACTTTTAGAAGTAAAATAAAAAGCAAAGGTATTTGTTATTCCTAAATCTTTAGCTTTAACTGGTATTTTATTGTTTGCAGACATTTGTGAATTGCATTTGGAGATTATGTTTAATTTTTTATCAACAACTAAAGAAAGATTATTGTATTGTTTATCCTTAAATTCAAGAGTATCTCCATCTTTTGCATTATCAAATATTTTTTGAATATCATTATTTGATAAATTTGAGGTGATTTGATAATTTGATGATTCTTCAAGGATTGTTTTATTTTGGGATTCCTGTGCATTTACTGATGAGATTAAAATTAAACTAGATAAACATATAATAATGAGCATATATTTTTTATTCACCAATTACCCCACCTTCTAAAAATACATTCGATTTCACATTGATTAAAATAAAAGGATTAAATACTTTTAATTTTTAATTTGAAATAACGAATTAAATTAACATGATTATTGATTTTATAATAGAATATATATTTCTAACTAATATATAAATTTAATGTTAATATTATTTTTAATTGATATTTAAGATATATATGATTTTTTTAGTAGGATAATAAATTAAAATTAAGACATTTAGATTTAAATATGAAAAAAAATACAATATATAAGTAGTTGCTTAACGATAATTTATCTTATAAAAAGCAATTATAAAAAATAAAATTAAAGTGATAAAATGAATAAAAAAAGCTTAATATTAGTTATATTATTAGTTTTCATAACAATAATAACTGCAAATTTAATTTTCGCAGCTGATGTAACTGATAATACAACTCTAGAAAAAAGCGATAATATATCAAATACAATTCAAGTGAGTGAAACCATAAATTCAGGTTCAAACTCATCAACAATTCAAGATAAAATTAACAGTCTCAATGATGGAGACACATTAAACTTTGAATCAGGAGAATATAATAATATTTCAATATATATTAATAAAAGCATAACAATCAACGGTAACGGAGCCATATTAAAAGGATACGATACCCCATCAGCCAATAATACACCTGAAAAAATAAAAACCCCCATTCCAAGTGGAGGATATGGATTGAATAATTTTGCAATACTATTTATTGTAAATACCCATCATGTAACATTAAATAATATAACTTTTATTGGAGGAGCTAATAGTGGAAAAATACTTGCAAGTTCTCTTGTTTATGCATATAATGTAACAAATATAAATATAAACAATAATGTCTTTGACGGTGGATGCACAGGAATTTATTTAAATCTCTGTAAAAATGGAATTATCAATGAAAACATTGTGAAAAACCAAGGTTCCACCGGAATTTTAAATTTCGCATCAGCAAAAACAATAATTGCAAACAACACAGTAACAAATGCAATAAATCATGGAATTGACGTGAGACATCAAACCGGACCCAACGCAACAGTTATTAACAATACAATTGTAGGATCTAAAGAAGGAATTTATTTAATGCATTCCAAAGGGCATGTTGCAACTAAAAATACTATAATCAACTCCACATTAAGTTCAATAACCTGTTACGGTTCTTCAAATATAAATATAAATAATAATAAATTACAATACTCAAGAATAGGTATTTTACTTGCAAGTTCATACTCCAATATAACTATTGGAGAAAATGAGTATAAATTATACAGATTACCAATGCCACCAATCTTTACTTACTATGTTGCTGAAGCAAAAAGTGATTATCAGAATAAAGAAGATATAACCGGCACATATACAGATATTACTAAAAATGGACCAAGTTACACTGCAAACAATCAAACACCAGAAGTTAATCCAAGAATTATTGATTATAGTAAAATTTTAACACCAACTGGAAATATAAGTGAAATTCCAGATGGAGCAAACAGCAGTACAATACAAAGCATAATCAATAATTTAAAAGATGGTGATGCTATTAAATTTGCAGAAAATGGAAAATATTATAATATTTCCATCTACACCACCAAAAACATTAAAATAATCGGAAATAATGCAACATTATATGGATTGGAAAATGCAAACATGTCAGATATGCCTGCAGAAATTAAAAACTTAGGAATAATTTATCTTGCAGTATTATACAGTGCCAATAATACTAATGTATCCATCAGTAATCTGAATATTGTTAGTAGATACCCTGATCATAAAATATTACAAGGAACAACACCAACTAATCCATATAAAACCGCAGGAATTTATGCAATGAAAAGTGAAAATATTGTAATAACAAATTGTAAAGTTAATGGAGCTTCATTTGGTATAATGTTACATTTCATGGCCGGTGTTGGTGGATGTGCTAATGCAATAGTAACCAATAATTATATAACAAACCAATACACTTATGGAATTTTAAATTTCGGATCGAAATCATCCTACATTGCAAACAACAAAATAGTTAATGCAAAATGGCATGGAATTGATGTGAGACATCAAATGGGACCAAACATTGTTGTATACAATAATACAGTAATTGGTTCCAGTGAAGGAATTTATCTTATGCACTCCCACGGACATAAAGTTTACAACAACACAATTATAAACTCAACAGTCTCATCAATAAGTATTTATGGAAGCGTAGATACTAAAATTAACAATATCTATTTAGTTAACAACAATTTAAAAGGAAGCAGAGTTGGTATTCTTCTTGGTGGTGGAAATCAGAATGTTACAATAGGCGTCAACAATTATAATTTAGATGCTCAAAAAAGTGGAGATAAACCAGGATTCGGAGTATACCTTGTTCAAACACAAGACACATACTCTGATGAAATAAATGTTCCGGGAACATACAATGATCAAAAAACCCTCACAGCAACTATTGATGAACTAACAACTAATAAAGTTAAATTAACATTAAAAGACAATGCAGGAAAACCTGCAAGTAAAGTATATGGAACAATTACAATAAACAATAATAACTACACCCTATTAACCGACAATAACGGAAGTGCAATTGTTAATGTAACTTTAAATTATGGAACTACACCTGCAATAATCACCACCCTTAAGGATTTCAACTACCATGCAAGTAATTTAAACATGAATTTAACAATTCCAAAACCAGCTAAAGAAGCAACTAAAATAACAGCTAAAAAGAAAACATTCAAAGCTAAAAAGAATAAAAAATATAGTATTACATTAAAATCAGCATCAAACAAACCAGTTTCAAATGTTAAAGTTACAATTAAAGTTAAAAATAAAAAATACACCGCAACCACTAACGCTAAAGGTGTTGCTACATTTAAACTTAAAAAATTAACTAAAAAAGGCAAATACAAATCAAAAGTTGAATTTGCAGGTAATGATAACTTTGAAAAAACAAGTACTACAGTTAAAATTACTGTAAAAAAATAAGAGATTAATAATTTAATCTCTTAATTCTTTTTTTAAAAGAAAACCATAATTAATACTTACTTATACGGGTAAACGCCATATAAATAAGAGCCAAACCAAAAATAATTATTATGATCTGTGGAAACATAACAGGAATTAAACCTGGAATCAAACCCACAGTTGCAAGCACCCATAAAATACCATAAAGAACAATTAAAACTCCAACAATAACAATTATCTTATAAAGTTTACCGCTAAATCTAGGATCATCTAAAATCATATATTAACACCTTTTTTCTAATTCTTCAGTTCCTTGTGGAGTTCCAACAATTACCTTATCAACCATTTGTGAAAAAATCCCGTTTTCAACAACACCAGGAATTGTATTTAAATCAATTTCCAAATGTGCTGGAGATTCAATTTTAGAGAATTTAGCATCAATTACAAAATTACCATTATCAGTGATAACAGGACCATCTTTTCTTTGAGCCATCCTGATTTCACATGATGCACCCATGTCTTCAAGTTCTTTTATAACTCTGGGGGAAGCATCCGGGAGCACTTCAACTGGAACTGGGAAATTACCTAATGATTCTACACATTTGGATTCATCCACTATAACAATGAATTTATCTGCTGCATAATCAACTATTTTTTCTTTGGTGTGAGCTGCTCCTCCACCTTTAATTAAATTAAATTCCCCATCTACTTCATCAGCACCATCAACTGATAAATCAATATCATGTTCTTCTAAAGTGGTTATTGGAATATTGGATTCTTTAGCTTTTAATAAGGATTGGAATGATGTTGGAATGCCCATTACATTAATTCCTTCTTCAGCAATTCTCATTCCAACTTTTTCAATGAAATAATGTGTTGTGGAACCTGTTCCTAATCCTAAAACCATACCGTCACGAACATATTCAGCTGCTTTGTAACCTGCATTTTTTTTACTTGAATCATTACTGCTAGCATCTTTCACTATATCACAAACCCTAAATTAAGTTTATTAAGTTTATAACCTTTTTTACATTCGCCTTTATGTTTTCCTATACTTTCAAGAACAATACATTTATCATTTTCAACTAAACCTTCAGGGAAACATAAATCGTGGAATTCACAATTTTCATCACAATCAGGAGCGTTAAATGTGAATGTTGAACCTTCAAAAATATTTCTTGAAGGAGTTAATAAATCTATTGATGCTCTTTCAACTTGAACAGGAATTACTTTTTCCTCATCATGTATTGGGCATTTCTGTTCATTATCACGAACTTCTGTTACAATATATTTTCTATTTAATTCCAAACTCTCAATACAAGATGATTTAAATCTACATTTTTCACATTCTTGTGCCGGACCTAGGAAAATAAATTCCTGGCCTTTTTTTGCTAAATCTTTTCCTATTAATGTAATCATTCAATCACTCCTGTTTTTAAAGCTAATTCATGAGCGGCATCTTCGGAAATTCCATTATCTCCAAGTATTGTGTATCTTTCAGGTCGGATTTTATGAGCCATCATTAATGCTTCAATAATATCATCATCAGAAATTCCAACTTCACGAGCAGTTGTTGGTGCATGTACAGCTTCAAGGGATTTTTTAATGGATTTCCAATCACCACCATGAAGATACATCATCATTATTGTACCAATACCACATTGCTCACCGTGAAGTGCAGGTTTGTCTAAGATTTTATCCAATGCATGTGAGAAAAGATGCTCTGATCCGCTTGCTGGTCTTGAAGAACCTGCAATACTAATTGCCATTCCTCCACTGAATAGGGATTTCATAACTATTCTTGCACTAGGTTCAAGATTAGGTTTGATATTTGAAATATTATCAGTTATTAAATGAGCTGACATTATGGATAATGCTGCTGCTGATTCTGAAAATGATTCATTTTTAAGTCTGTGTGCTAGTTCCCAATCTTTAATAGCAGTGAAGTTTGCAATTAAATCTGCACAACCTGCGGCAAGTAATCTGAATGGAGATTGTGCGAGAATCTCTGAATCTGCAATTACTGCTATTGGTGAGTGTGCAGTTGCAGATATTGAGGTATTAGGGTTTTTTATTGAAGCCATAGGAGATACTATACCATCATGTGAAGCTGTGGTTGGCATTGAAACAAAATAAACCCCTTTATTGTATGAAGATAATTTAGCTACATCAATAACTTTTCCACCACCAATACCTAACACTGTAGTTTCAGAGGTAATGTGTTCTTCAACTTCAGATATTGATTCATAAGATGCATTTTTAACTTTTATAACATCATATGCCATATCTTCTTTTTCAAGACTTTCAATTACAGGTTTTGCACCTATATCATAGGTATGTGCGCCTGTAACGATTAAAATCTTTTTATCTAAATGTAGAGATTTACAAATTTCACCAGTGTCTTTAATAATACCTGGATCAATGTAAACTTCACGAGGCATTTGTATTTTCCTATTACTCATAATAATCTCCTAAAATTAATTATACAATATTATATATGTAAAAGATAATTATAAATAATTTACTTAAAAAATAGATATATTCCCAATTTAATTAATGTTTTAAATTTTTAATCTTTATTTTACAATTTTGATTTTAATATATTTTTTTGCTTTAACACAATTATTTACAGAGCTTATTTTAACTTTATGCATCCCTTTGTGTAATTTTGATGCTTTAAATTTTATTTCTCCTTTATTGTTGGTAATAGCATAATATTTCCTATATTTTTTTCCAGTTTTAACTTTGATTTTTAATTTAACACCAATTATAGGTTTTTTTAATTTTAAATGTTTTAAAGTGATTTTTAATCTTTTACCAGATTTATATTTTGTTTTGAAATTATTAGCGATTATTTTACCCTTGATTTTAAATGCATTACATATTCCATACTTATTTTTATCTTTCAGCGCTGAATTATTAGAATATACACAATTATTTAGATAAATATATTTTTTTAAATAAACAGAACCTCCATTATTAGTTCCGCTGTTATTTTTAAAAATACAGTGTTTAATATTTCCTTCATCAGCATTGGAGAAAATGGAACCTCCATATGTTGCATTATTATTTGTAAAATTAGAATTAGTTATTTTTAAAGTATTGTATTTGAAATAGATTGCTCCCCCATTTTGTGATGCAGTATTATTATCAAATGAACAGTTATTAATTGATACAATACCTCCAGTTGATGAAATAGCTCCTCCGTTTTCAGAAGCATGATTATTTTTAAATTCACAATCTGCTATTTGTACATATGAAACATTGTCTTTTGTAAATCTGGTAATGCATATTGCAGCTCCATCAACAGCATTATTATTTATGAATTTACAATTTTTAACTAATGAATATGAACATGTATCCAGTTTCAATATTCCTCTGCTTCCAGGTGAACTGTTATTGGCAAATATTGAATTCAATATTTCTCCCTGACCATATTCATCAATATATATTACTCCACATCTAAAAGAAGTGTTATTTTCAAATTTTGAATTATTTACATGTATTTTGCTTTGTTTGAAGTTAATATCATCATAACTAACTATTAGTATTGTGCTTAAATATGCATTGTTTGATTTGAAAATTGAATCCGTGATTGTAACTGTTGAGTTAAGCTTATGGTATAGGGCACTTCCCATACCTCGTTTATATTCTGTCCATGTCAGGTTGCTTTCACGTATACTCGTATTATTTTCAAAATAAGAATTTTTAATAATAACATTACAACTTTCATTAGTTGAAATCGCCCCACCATTACGGTTGTAAACAGTATTGTTTTTAAAAACACAATTAATCAATGTTAATGTTACATTATTCCCAGCATGTATTCCAGCTCCGTCATCTGAATTTGAATAAGCATTGATAATTATAATGTTTTCCAAAACCACATTATTATTTGAGGTTATGTTAATACATCGGGCAATATTATCTCCGTTGATAATGCAATTATGACCTTTGATTTTAATATTTTTTGAAATAACCACTCCATTGATTAAAGAATCAGAATTATCATATTTATAGTTGCCTGTTAATTCAAATTCACTATTATTATCATAGGAATCTATTTTATTTTGAAGATCTGTGAAGGTATAATTTTTTTCACTTAAAGTGGTGTTTTCCTCAGCACCATTTAGTTCATGTGCACTGACACCTCCAAGTAAAAATAATGTGATTATTAGTAATGAAATAAATATAATATTGTGTATTTTAAAAGTAATCCTCTCCTAAAAATACATATTATACCTATAGATTTATTAAAGTTATTGTAATGAAAATCAAACATTAATAACCATACAGTTAGTTTTTATTAATTCTTTATAATTAAACATTTTTTAAATAACTTTAATAGTGATTAAAAATATATTATTTAATGTTAAAATATTTTTTAGGTGATAATGGTGGAAAATTTTGATGAATGGTTTCATGACATATTAGAAAAAGCAAATATTACTGATTCAAGATATCCTATTAAAGGAATGGCAATTTGGATGCCTTATGGTTTCCAAATAAGAAAACATACCATGGAAATTATTAAAAAATTACTGGATAA
>SUTL01000151.1 GCA_015062925.1 Methanobrevibacter thaueri | reverse complement strand
AATTAAAAATTATCACTAAAATATCTTGAATTATTTCAAAAATTTGATACAATAGAATAGTAATTATTAATGAAAGAGAGGAAATTAAAATGGCAAAAGAAAAATTTGATCGTTCTAAACCCCATGTTAACATTGGTACAATTGGACACGTTGACCATGGGAAAACTACTTTAACTGCTGCTATTACAAAAGTATTAAGTAGCAAAGGTGGAGCAGAATTCGTTGATTATGCTAATATCGACAAAGCTCCAGAAGAAAGAGAAAGAGGTATTACAATCAATACTTCTCACGTTGAGTATCAAACAGATGCAAGACACTATGCTCACGTTGACTGTCCAGGACACGCTGACTATGTTAAAAACATGATCACTGGTGCTGCTCAAATGGATGGTGCAATCTTAGTTATTGCTGCTAGTGATGGTCCGATGGCTCAAACTAGAGAACACATCTTATTATCAAGACAAGTTGGAGTTCCTAGAATGGTTGTATTTATGAACAAATGTGACCAAGTTGATGATGCTGAATTATTAGATTTAGTTGAAATGGAAATCAGAGATTTATTAACTGAATACGGATTTGATGGAGATAATACTCCAATTATCAGAGGTTCTGCATTAAAAGCTCTTGAAGGAGATGCTAACTATGTAGCTGCTATTGAAGAATTAATGGCTAAAGTTGACGAATGGATTCCAACTCCAGAAAGAGATAATGACAAACCATTCTTAATGAGTATTGAAGACGTATTTACAATCACAGGTCGTGGAACAGTTGTTACAGGACGTGTTGAAAGAGGACAATTAAAACTTAATGACGAAGTTGAAATTGTTGGATTAAAAGATACTAAAAAAACAGTTGTTACTGGAATTGAAATGTTCAGAAAACAACTTGACTATGCTGAAGCAGGAGACAATGCTGGTGTATTATTACGTGGTATTTCTCGTGAAGACGTTGAAAGAGGACAAGTTCTTGCTAAACCAGGAAGTGTTCAACCACATAAAAAATTCAAAGCAGAAGTTTATGTACTTTCTAAAGAAGAAGGTGGAAGACATACTCCATTCTTTACAAATTACAGACCTCAATTCTACTTCAGAACTACAGACGTTACTGGTGTAATCACATTACCAGAAGGAACAGAAATGGTTATGCCTGGAGACAATATTTCAATTACTGTTGAATTAATCGCTCCAATCGCTGTTGAAAACGGAACTGAATTCTCAATCCGTGAAGGTGGACGTACTGTTGGTGCTGGTAAAGTATCTGAAATCATTGAATAATAATTAAAATAAAAATAATCAGTTTATTATAAACTGATTATTTTTTTTGATAAATTTTTGTAATTATTTTATAAATATATTTATTAACAGGAAAATCTAATTCTTCACTATATTCATATATATTAGGGTTAAAACCTATTTTAGAATTGTATAATCCACTATATTTATTAGTTTTCTCAGGAATTGCACCTAAATTAAATTTTGAATAGCCTAACATATTATATTTTTTTATTATTTCCCATTTTAACATAGATAGTGAGTAAATATTTCTAAATTTTTCATTGTATCCCTCTTCAATAAAATATACAGTATCACCAAATTCAATGACTGCACAAGTAGCAATTGTTAAACCTTCAGGAAACTTCAAAAAAAGGTCTGAGGCTTCTAATACTTTGTTTTTATACTTGTTAAGAGATTTATCAGAAGATATTTTTTTATCTAACAATTTAGTTGTTTTTTTTATAACTAAATTTGAAATTTTTTCTTGTAATTTATAATTTCTATCTTGTTCTTGTTTTAAAAAATATCTATAATTATTTAAATAAATTTCTGTATTCAATTTTGCAAAATAAATATTAAATTTACATTCTTTATTATTAAAATATCTTAATAATTTTTCATAATAATCAATACTTTTTGATTTCTTTTTCTCGATTAAATTGTAAAATTTATTTATATCATTTTCTTGATAAAAAGTTATTCCCATTAAATTACATTCTTTTATTTTTCTTTTAATATTTCTATTAAAATTATTATATATAGAGTTTAAATCATTATCAATTTCGATAATTGCTTCTAATCTAGAGGTTTTATTGCTAGTATTTAACGATATAAATCCTAACTTTTTTAAATTATTTATAATGTTGTAATTATTTTTTAATACCTTATCATTTTTATCTAGTATTTTAAAAGGAATGTTTGGTTTAAATCTTAAATATGAATAATTTAAATTAATTAAATATTTTTTTAATTCTGTTGAAAAAATTTGCACTAATTCAGTATTATCAAAATCTAGTAAAAATCCACTAGGTGCATATCCAAATTTAAATTTTAAAGCATTTTTTTCTTCTAGGATTAATGTTGCTGCAATTACATTATCATTATCATCAATAAGTCCTAAATATATCTTTTTATAATTGAATTCTTGCATTACATTTGCATATTCAACGGTTTGCTTATAATTTTTTTTAGAATATTTTTTAGAAAAATCATTATAGGCTTTTTCTGTCAAGGTAATCATGTGCATTATTAATCCCTCCTTTAGGAGCTTATTATAACATTTTTAATAAATAAATTAAATAAAAACAATTACATAT
>SUTL01000034.1 GCA_015062925.1 Methanobrevibacter thaueri | reverse complement strand
TCATTATAAATAACCACATTATCTGCTTGAAAAATAGCTAAAGCTCTTGCAATAATTCCTACTTTATATGTACGAATTTTAAGATCTTTAGACTCAGAAAGAAATGAGTTTGGAATAAATATAGATAGCTCATCTTTATACATTACTAATACATTTGGAATGCAAAGTATATAAAGATTACCCTACATTTATATAGCTATCACTAAATAGACTTACACATTTACAAAATATTATATCAATTATAATATCCGTAGCTTCATTATGCTACCAACTTTTTTATACTCAGAGAATATATTAATATAAAATATGTAACATCCACTATATAAATGTATTGTTTTTTTAAACTAAAACCCTAAAAAAACCAGTGAAAAAAATAAATAAAAATATCAATCACTTCAAAACAGCCCTCAAAACAACCACATCAACATCCAATCTATCCTTAGTATGGAACTCATAAATTTTAGGAATTGGAAATTTATAATTAAAAAAATGAGTAATATCCAAAGAATTATCCTCATAAAAACCAACTAAAAAATCCTCACTAGACGCCATGTGAAAAGAATATAAAACATCAGGATTTAACTTTAAAGCTTTACGGACAAATTTTAAATCCTGACCTTTACTAGCTTTTCTTTGAGATCCAAAAGGAGGATTTTGAAAAATAGTATTAACTTCAAAATCACAATTAAAATCACAAACCTCCTCATTGACAAATGAAACATTATCTAAATTTAAATTATCACAATAATTATCGGCAACATCAATTGACTCACCATCAATATCAACACCAACAGATAAACTAGCACCCATCAAACCAGAAGCAATAGCAAAAATACCAGTTCCACATCCCAAATCAACAATATTACATCCTTCAATATCATTTAACCCATAAGCATTCCATATTAAATCAGATGCAATAATTGAAGGCGTAGTATACTGTTCAAGACCAACATCAGGATTAGGATGAGAAGGAATATTTTGAAGTTTCATTTCCAAATGTTTTTTTCGTGTAATTTTTTTCATTATCAAATATTTAATATATCATGTAATATATAATTATATTATAATAATGATAAAAGAGGTTTCAAATGTTTGAAAAAATTTTAATCGCAAATAGAGGAGAAATTGCAATTAGAGTAATGAGAGCATGTCGTGAACTTGACATTAAAAGTGTAGCTATTTACTCCGATGCAGATAAAACTTCCCTTTATACAAATTATGCTGATGAAAGTTACCCGTTAGGTAATCCATCCCCTGCAAAATCATATTTGAATATTGACAAAATTATAGACATTGCAATCGACTCAGGTGTTGATGCAATACATCCGGGATATGGATTTTTAGCTGAAAATTCAAAATTCGGTGAAGAATGTGAAAAGAATGGGATTAAATTAATCGGACCGAGCGGAGATGTAATAAATAAAATGGGAGATAAAATTACATCAAAAGCGCTGATGAAAAAAGCTGGAGTGCCGGTTATTGAAGGAACCCCTGAAGGAGTAACTGACATTAATGAAGCTAAAGAAATTGCAAGACAAATCGGATACCCAGTTATTGTAAAAGCATCTGCAGGAGGTGGAGGAATAGGAATGCGTGCAGTATATGAAGAAGAAGAACTTGTACGCGCCATTGAATCCACACAATCAGTTGCATCAACAAACTTCGGTGATTCAACAGTATTCATTGAAAAATACCTTGAAAAACCACGTCACATTGAATTCCAATTACTCGCAGATGAACATGGAAACGTAATCCATGTAGCGGACAGAGAATGTTCAATACAAAGAAGACATCAGAAACTCCTAGAAGAAGCACCCTCCCCAATCATGACCGAAGAATTAAGAGAACAAATGGGAGGAAGTGCAGTTAAAGCCGCAGAATATATTGGATATAAAAGTGCCGGGACAGTAGAATTCTTATATGATAATGGAGAATACTACTTCCTGGAAATGAATACACGTATACAAGTAGAACACCCAATCACAGAATTAGTTACAAACACCGATTTAATCAAAGAACAAATTAAAATTGCAAATGGAAATGAACTAACATATGATCAAAAAGACATAAAAGTAAACGGTCATGCAATAGAATGCCGTATTAACGCAGAAGATCCACTTAATGATTTCGCACCAAATCCAGGTAAAATCACAGGATACAGATCCCCAGGAGGACCAGGTGTGCGTCTAGACAGTGGAGTGTATATGAATTATACAATACCAACATTCTATGATTCAATGATATCAAAATTAATCACATATGGAAGAAACAGGAACGATGCAATAAACAGAATGAAAAGAGCACTAAGTGAATATATTATTCTTGGTGTGAAAACAACAATCCCATTCCACAAAGCAGTGCTAAGAAACCCTAACTTCCTCACAGGTAATTTAAACACACATTTCATTGACACATACAAAAAAGGCATTGAATCCGAAATGGCAAATGTAATTGCAGAAGACCTTGAAAACGTGAATAAATTAAAATCAACATTCATGCCAGGTAAAAAAATAGCAGCAATATCCACAGCTGTTGGATCATACTTAAACAGTGCTAAAAATCAACAAATGCAAAGGAAATAATTACTTTTTGGAGAACCAAATAATGAAAACTGAAATAATTAAATTATTAAAAAAAGAAGGTAAACTTTCCGAAGAAACAATAAATGAAATCCAAGATGTGAACATCCATGATTTTTCAAAAATAGTCCAGGAAATCGGAGAAAAAGAAACTGGAAATATTAAAGCATCTGAAATCTCAAAAAATTTAAATACAAAATACATTGGAAAAAAATTATATGTTTACAATGAAGTGAACTCAACAAACACCGTTGCAAAATTCCTATCCAAAAATGGAGTTGAAAACGGTAGTGTAATCATCTCTGAAAAACAAACCGAAGCAAGAGGAAGATCAGGAAAAGTATGGGAATCACCATTAGGAGGAGTTTGGTTATCAATCATCCTAACACCAGATGTTGATCATTCAAGACTTCCACTTATCACATTATCCACAGGCGTTGCAGTTGCAAAAACCCTTGAAAAAATAGGTATTGAAAATCCGGAAATAAAATGGCCTAATGATATAATAATTAATGATAAAAAAGTTTGCGGAATATTAACAGAAGCCGTGGCTAAATTCAACACAATTGAAAATGTTATTATTGGCGTAGGTATAGATGCAAACTTAAACATGAGTGAATTTCCAGAGAAATTACAGGAAGGAACAACCACGCTTGAAAAGGAACTTGGAAGAAAAAGTGATGTGAACCTTTTAATTAGAATATTTTTAGAGGAATTTGAAAAAATAAGTGAATTATTCAACCATGAAGGATATGAAGAAATCCTTAAAGAATGGAGGAAACGTTCCTATACCATCGGCAAGATTGTTGAAGTTCAAAAACCTTATAATAAATTCTATGACGCATATGTTGTTGGTATTGGAAAAGAAGGTGCATTGGTTGTTGAAAAAATCGATGGTAGTTTAGAAAAAGTAATTTCTGGAGAATGTAAAATTAAAAAGTAAATACAATCTCCTTACATTTTTCTTCATTTGAAACTATACTCTGTAATTTATCAAATGAAGATTCTATTTTTTTATTTAAATCATTTAAATTTAAATTAAATGCATCAGTTGTTGATAAATCAAATCTTATTGTAGCAGATGCACCAGGCATTCCAACAGCAGGAATAGTGATTATACCATAATCTTTAAGTAAAATAAAAGATAATATGAATGCTAAATCATTATCTGATAAATTATGGGATGTGCTGATTTCACAAGCTAATTTTTCCGCAGTAATCATAACTCCTGTTGGGGTTTTTTCAAAATTATTGAATTTCTGAGATAATAAATCGAAAAGCTCATCTTTTCTTTTAAAACTTTTAATTAAATTATCCTCATTGAAATTTTTAATCCCATTTAACATTGCAAGAACTACTGGTGGTTGAGCTTCAAGACCAAATTGATTAACTTTAACTTTTATTTGATCAATTAACTCCACACGACCCGCCATTAATCCCCCTCTTGGACCAGGCATTAATTTATCAGTACTTGTTATTGCAATATCTGCTCCCAAATCACATGCTTTTTTCTGATTATATACAACAGTTCTAAGACGTGCTCCTGACGCATCATCAACTAGAACAGGAATGTTTTTCTCATGTGCCATTTCAATTACTTGTTTAAATTCATTTTCATCTATCACCTGATGGTCCATTGTGGAACCGGTAATAATAACTAATGAAGTATTATCCGGTATTTTAAATTCTTCAAAAATATCAGTTTCAAAGTAATTGGCTCCCACTAATTTACAGCTACGAGGTATTGATGGATGAGCAGGTAGTTTAGCAAGGTAATGTACAACATTTGAATTTTCATTAACTAATGATAAAATAGTGGCAAGAATACCTGAAGATGTTCTGTTTAATGGAAGGACTTTTTCACCTCCCATATGTTCTATTCCCACTTCCTGAAGAGCATCTTCAAAAATAGCCGGCCCAACATAAGTTTCCAAAAGACTTAATTCAGAAGGATTTACAATAAAACCCCCAGATAAACCAGTTAAATCAAATAAAAAATTCCTACCCTTTGTTTCAACAATATTTTTAATAATTGAAAGAGCATTTTCTCTTTTCTTAACTTCATCTAAAGAATTATTAATTATCATCTAATCAGAATCATCTAAAACTAATTTATAATCATTGAAAAATTCAACAATTGATTTTAATTGTTTATCTGTAATTTCAACATTTGTATACTCATCATTTTCAGGAATTCCATAAAAATAATCTGCAAATAAAACTTTTCCTTCAGGACTTGTGATAATAGTTATACCATCTGTAAGTTGATCAGGATTTTTATTTTGAAATTCAAGTTCTAAAGAAATACCAATTTTTTCAGAGAACTTAGCTTTTTCATCCGGTTCCCTGTTGGATTTTCTAATTTTTGCTATTCTTGATTTGAATTTTTTTTCAGCTTGTTCATTAATATCTGCCATTAATTACACTTCCTACATTAAACATTTTTATTAAAAAAGTTTTCTTTGTGATAATAATAGTTTTAAAAATAAACTATATATAAGTATTTTTATATGAGATTAGTCATACAAACTATTGCCTTCACTATCCATTGCAACAATAAGAGGTCCGAAATCTTTAACTTTTAAATTCCACATTGCTTCAGGCATTCCTAAATCTAACCAGTCAACACTATCAATATTTTCAACAGCATCAACATATAATGCAGCACAACCCCCAGTGGCAACAACATATAATGCATTATTACGAATTAAAGCTTCACGAACATTATCATCCATTCCACCTTTACCAATAACAATTTTCACACCCATATCCAATACTTCACTTTGATAAGGATTCATCCTCATAGAAGTGGTTGGGCCAACAGCAACCATATTATAATCACCATTATCTTCAGATATTATGGGCCCTGCATGAAATATAGCTGCACCATCAATATCTAATGGTGAACCCTGTTCTAAAATTCGTTTATGAGCTTGATCACGAGCAGTTATTATATTACCAGTTAAATAAATCACATCACCAGCTTTCAAATCATTTAAACTTTCATCTTTAATTGGGACTTTTAATTTTTTTTCCATTATAATAACACCTTAATGATAATTAATACTAAAATATATTAATTTATAATACCAATCTATGAATATATAAATTTTTTAGCTTTAATAAAATTAATGGTTAAAAATAAAAATCGAGGATTAAAATGTCAAGTATGAGTAGCGTTGCAGGATTATCAAAATATATTACTACCCTGCCTAAAACCAAATTTTCAATAATTGGAATGTTAATAATAAGTTTTTTAATGGGAAGCACATATTATTTAATTGATTTAATACCAAATCATGGAATAATAGAAGATTTTATTATGGGAGGATTATTTGGATTATTTGTTATTGGAATATCCTCTATCATGAGTGGTGCTTTAAATCAGCAGGTTATAAGTGCGCTTCATGGAATTAATTTGAAAATAAAACATTCAATGTTTTTATCTGCTCTTTCAATGGTTTTTCTTGGAGTAATCAGTTTATTAGGTTGTGTTATTTCAAGAGCTATTAATGTTGATGTATTTGTTAATTTTGCAATTTTTGGTTGTGTTCTGATTTATGGTTTTAACACATTGGTTTTCTGGGCAACATCCAAGGTCAGGTTTTCTGTTGCTGCAATAACTGGATTAATTCAACCGGTACTTATCTTATCCATGTATATTTTAATCACATTTTTATTTATTGACACTAGTTTTATGGGTTCTGTACTTATACAAATTATATTTAAAGCTCTTGTAGCTGCAATAATTTTTGTTATGGCCATTTATGCTTTTATTAAAATTATTGCATCCCCATTTAAGAAAAATCTGGGAATTGGTGTTTTGGATTTGTTGAGTTTATTTATTAAACATATGAATGAGGGATCCAATTCACTTGAAACAATATTTGAAAATATGAGTGAAGCTATTGACACTATTGTTACATTTGTCAGTTTTAAAAGTGAAAATGGCATTAAAGCATTGTTCATATCTCCTTCTGTACATCCTGGACCTTTAGGTGATATTGGAGGGTCAAATATGCCAACAATTCTTGCGAATAAATTTAATCATTTCACAATGGTTGCTCACGGACCATCTACTCATGATTTTAATCCTATTGCTGTTTCTGAAATTGATAAAATTGAAGAATCTGTTAAAAGGGGTTTGGAAAAAATTGAATATGATTCACAGGGAAGTAAATTTATAAGATATTCCTGTGAAAAAGCAAATATTGGTGTGCAGTTTTTTAATGAAGGTATGGTTATTTTATCAACTTTTGCACCTGAAGCTGTGGATGATATTGAATTTGGTGTTGGTCTTACTATGATGGCTCAAAGTAGAAATCACTGTAATGTTAATACTTCTGTTATTGTGGATTGTCATAATTCATTTACTCCTGAAAGCGGTGAGGTTTTACCTGGAAATGCTGAGGTTTTCCAGTTAATTGATGTTATTGATAGTATTGATCCTAAGCAGGAAACTTATGATATTAAAGTGGGCTGTTATGAGGATAATATGAATACTCTTGATAAGCAAGAGGGAATTGGTGAAAGTGGTATTAAAACAATGATTATTGATGTTGGAGGTCAAAAAACAGCATATATTTTATTTGATGCTAATAATATGGAGATTGGATTTAGACAGGAAATAATTGATGCTGTTGATGATTTGGGAATTGATGAAATTGAAGTGATGACTACTGATACTCATACTGTGAATACTCTTTCAAGAGGTTATAATCCAATTGGTATTGCTAAAAGACCTGAAATTATTGAATATGTTAGATTAAGTATAAAAGAAGCATTGAATGATTTGGAGAAAGTTGAAGTTGGTACTGGAACTGAGAAAATTAGAAATCTTAACACTTTTGGACCGAAAAATTCAACTGAATTAATTTCAACAATTAGTTCTGTTGTGGCAGTTAGTAAAATAATAGCTCCAGTTTTACTTATTACTGCATTGTTAATTGCATTTATTTGGATTTTCTTTGGTGGGTTTTAATTATATCCTTGTCATGTAACATTTAATGACAAGGACGTTATTTATTTTTTAACCCAAGTACATTACAAATAATGTGTATGCAATAACCCATGTGAAGAAGAATGGTAATATTCCATCCCATAACCATTGTGAAAATCCGGAGATTTCATCTCCCACAAGTCTTTGTGAGAATTGACCGACAAAGTATAATATAATTACTGCTACGAAAAATGCAAATACATCATTTTTAAATCCCAACCAACCAGCAGTTAAAGCTGATGAAATTAAAGCTGCTATAAGACCAAAAATGATATGAATACTTGTAACTTTAATAGTTGCGTCCATTTATATCCTCCTTGAAACTACTTACCTTTAAGAATGTTTGGATTCTAAGAATTTATACTCCACATTTGATTTTTTTAGTGGTTTCTAAGCTATCCTCACTGTTCCATAGGTTAAATATATTATATGTTATGTTATATTATATAAAGTTTATAATTACCTAAAAATATAATTTACAAAATAGTACAAACATTAAGTAAAATACTATAATATAGTTTTGATAAACATATATTAAATATTAAAAAAAGATTGGTGTTAAACTTATGAAATCCATGTCTAATGTTGATATTTTTACAATAAGTAATGAATTGAATAAATTATTAAGTGGTGCTAGAGTTGATAAATCATTTCAGCCTACTAAGGATATTGTTGTTATGAGGTTTCATGTTCCCGGAACAGGCAGAGTGGATTTGGTGATGCAGTGTGGTTCCAGAATCCATACCAGCCAGTATCCTCTTGAAAATCCAACTAATCCTCCTACATTTCCAATGTTGCTTCGTAAAAGAATTAAAGGAGCTCATGTTGAAAGTGTTAAACAGCATAATTTTGATCGTGTTGTTGAAATAAGGGTTAAAAAGGATAAATATTATACGCTTATTGTGGAGTTGTTTGATAAAGGGAATATTATTCTTTTGGATGATGAGAATAATATTATTTTACCTCTTAAAAGGAAGCATTGGAGTGATAGAGATATTAGTTCTAAAAGGGAGTATAAATTCCCTGAAGACAGAGGTATTAATCCTATAACTGCTGGTGAAAATGAATTTAAAGGTTTGTTTGATGATGGTGAGAGTGATGTTGTAAGGACTCTTGCGATTAATGGTTTTGGTAGTTTGTATGCTGAGGAAATTATTGAACGGGCAAATGAATTTGTTGATATTGATAAAAATACTGGTAATGATGTGGTGAGTGAAGAGCAGTTATCCGGATTATATAAAGGTTTTAGAAGTCTTTTTGATAATTTAAATGAGGAGTCTGTTAAGCCTCAGATTGTTAAAAGTGATTCAAAAGAGGATGTTGTTGCTCTTAATTTGGTTAAATATGAAGATTTTGATAAGACTTTTTATGATAGTTTTAATGAGGCTTGTGATGAGTTTTATTCAAAAAAGGTTAATAGTGATATTAAAAATGTTAAGGAGGTTGCCTGGAATAAGAAGGTAAATAAGTTTGAAAAAAGGTTGCGTTTACAAGAAGAAACACTTGATAATTTTTACAAGACAATCGATGATAGTCAACATAAAGGAGAGGTTATTTATTCTAATTACACAATCATTGAAAATATAGTTAATGTTGTCAATCAAGCTAGAAGTAATGATTACTCTTTTAAAGAAATTGGCAAAACACTTAAAAAAGCTAAAAAAGAAGGAATGCAGGAAGCTCAAATTTACGAATCCATTGACAAATTAGGAGTTTTAACATTAAACATTGATGAAACCAGATTGATAATTGATCCAAAATTAACAATACCTGAAAATGCTGAAAACTATTATGAAAAAGCTAAAAAAGCTAAAAGAAAAACAAAAGGAGCATTAATAGCTATTGAAAACACTAAAAAACAACTTAATGAAATAAAAACAAAAAAAGAAATTGCAATGGAAAACATATCAGTGCCTAAAAAGAGAGTTAAGAAAAATCTTAAATGGTATGAGAAATTAAGATGGTTTTTAAGTTCCGATGGAGTTTTAGTGATTGGAGGTCGTGATGCTAACAGTAATGAAAGTGTTGTTAAAAAATACATGGATACAAATGACATCTACCTGCATGCAGATATACATGGAGCATCATCAACGGTCATAAAATTAAATGGTAAAAAAGCAAATGACAATATCCTTAAAGAATCCGGTGAGTTCGCAGCATCATTTTCATCTGCTTGGTCCATGGGTTTCACATCACAGGACGTATTCTGGGTGCATCCGGACCAAGTGACAAAAACCCCCGAACCAGGAGAATTTCTAGCAAAAGGATCATTTGTAATAAGAGGACATAGAAACTATATCCGAGGAGCAAAAGTAAAACTAGCAATAGGAATCGTAGATTACGAAGGAAAAAGAATAATGGCAGGACCAATAGAAGCACTGGAAGCACACTGTGAAAATTATATTGTTATAAAACCAGGATTTACAAAAAAAGAAGCAATAGCGAAAAAAATAATCAGCAAAATAAACGAAGACAACCTGTTAACACTTGACGATATAATAAGAGTACTGCCTTCAGGAAAATGTGACATTGATGAAGAATACCATCAAAGAAAAAAATATGAAAAAAATTAATCCTCATAATCTTGAGGATTGAATTTAAAATATTCATTAGGATTCATAACCACAACATCAATATTAGGGTTAAACTGACTTACAAAATTAGCAAAAATTGCAGGATCCTGTTCAATAGGTGGGAAAGTATTGTAATGCATCGGAATAACTGCTTTAGGATTCATCCACATTGTAGCTAGTGCTGCTTCAAAAGGACCCATTGTAAATTTATCACCAATAGGAACCATCACCACATCAGGTTTATAAATTGCGCCAATAATATCCTTCATATCACCAAACAATCCAGTATCTCCCGCATGGAATATTTTAGTACCATCTTCAAAAGTTATTAAAAAACTTGCAGCATTACCACCAGGCACCATTTCTTCAACAATATCAATATCAGAAGAATGTTTAGCTTCAAGCATTGTAAATTTAATATTTTCAAATATAAAAGAACCACCAATGTTAACTCCAATATTCCTTATACCTTGCTTTGCTAAAAAAAGTGAAATTTCATGAATACATGCAATAGGTGCATTGGTACGGTTAGAAATTTCCAAAGCATCACCAAAATGATCAGAGTGTCCGTGAGTGAGTAGAATAATATCAGGATTTAATTCCTCAACAGGAACATCACAGGCAGGATTATTACTAATAAATGGATCTATTAGTATTTTAACATTATCATCATTAATTATTTCAAAAGCTGAGTGTCCAAGCCATCTTATTTCCATTTTTAGTTACCTCCCATAGAAGTTGCATTTTTAATAATGTTTTCATCTAAACTAGATGCTATATTCCATGTTTTTTCAAAATCAGCTCTGATATTTGAAATAGAAGTTCTATCATTATATATTGCTCCATATTCAATATTATCATAACTTTCTGAAATAATCATTGCATGAGAATCATCAGTAATTAAATTTGTTGAATGTACTTTAGGAACTGTTTTAATATGCACTCCCTGTTTTAGAAGAGATGAAATTAAAAACATATAATGCATATCTGAAACATCAAATTCATTAATAATTACTCTTGAGTATATTGTTGGAACATGAGATAAGAATCTGTCTGATAAATCATTTAAAGAAGGTATTTCTAACATTATTTCTTTTGTAACATTAACTGCAAGATTATCAAATGCTTCTTGAGTAGTTAATACTCCATTATCTGAAAGTACGAAACTGTTAAGTGATTTCGGAATAGGTAAACTTTCAGGATTGTTAATATCAATTTTTATATCTCTAGCTGGCATTTCTGATTCAGCAGGGTTCAATGTATTTGGAATTGTTTCAATAACTGGTTCTGAATCTCTTGCTAAAGCTTGTTGAATTTCATTTGAGTTATTTGTTGGTTCAACAACAAATTCTGGAATTTCTTCTATTTGATATTCTGAATCTCTTTTTTTAGGAGTTCTTGTAACTTTCATTGGTTTTTCATAATATGGAGTGAATTCCAATTGATTGTCGAAATTATCCTCATATTCTGGTTCTTCTTGCCTATTTAAAACATATTTTGAATCATCATAGTCGTCTTCATAGTATAAATCATCATAATACATTTGAGAATCATCATATACTGGCCTGTTATAATCATAATAATCATTTTGAGATTTAAATGGATTATTTATGTTTAAATTTTCACTTACTTTTGGCATTACATTGTTTAAATTACGGGAATCTAAAAATTCCTCTATCATGCTTGACGTTCTGTTTGCGTTACTATCAACCAGAAAACTGATTAATAGAATAATCCCCACTATTGCGATAATTAATCCTACAATGAATAAAATATCGACTAATTGAAATGTAATAGTTCCATATGCCATTATTGCGCCTATAAAAAATAAAGCGACACCTGAAACTAATTTAATTGTATTTCCCACGTTTTCACCCTTACCAATTATTAACTCTATTTGTTAAACTATTATTTATCTATAAACAACACTATTAATAAACTTAATGAAAAATAAAAAAAGTAATACTTTTTTAGAAAATAGTAATATTAATATATTAAAAAATCCAATAAATAAACTTGGTGAAAAAAATGAAAAAAATGAAAAAATTCCACAAAGAAATTTCCGGTCAAGGCGCCGCAGAATATATTCTTCTGTTTGGAGGAGTTATTGTTATTGCCCTACTTGCATTAACAATATACAGATCATACATGAACACCAGTGACGTCAGCTTAAAAGCCAAAGATGACATCATAGATGTGAGAAACACCATACTTGACAACCGGACCCATGTTTAGAAAAACCCTCGACAATAAAGGCCAGGGAAGTGCAGAATTAATCCTAATAATAGGAGGATTAATAGTTATTGTACTTCTAGTTGGAAGTTATATGTCCAGTATAACTGAAAAAACCCAAAATAGCACACAAAAATTATTAAAAATCCAACGTGACTTTTTAATAAATAAAATCTGAAAATAGAGAGATTATTTCTCTCTATTCTTCTGTTAAAAGTTTATTTAAAATCTCATTCCAAGAATCAGAATTAATATTAGTTAGTTTCATTGAAGTTCTTGTTAAAACTCTAATGTTTTGTGGACATGCACTGATACAAGCACCACATAAATTACAGAAATCCAAATTAGTAATGGCTTTATTATCCTCAATTGTTATTGCATTACATGGACAAACATCCTGACAGGCATGACAGGACTCGCCTTTACATATTTTTTCTTCTTCTTCAATTAATTCTAAAGTACCTTCAAATGGTTTAGTAATTGAAATTGCATCAACCGGACAAATTTCACCACACCAAGAACAATTTACACATGATTCTTCAGAAATAAATGTTTTACCCATAATTTTTGGAACTTCAATTTCTTCCCTTAACATACAGGTAGAACAGATTTGTTTAATTGCATTTTCAGGACATATTCTTTTACAAACTCCACAGAAAATACATTTTGAAAAATCAACTTCAATTGAATTGTTTAAAACATCATTACTGGATGTTGGATTGTTTTTAATTATAATAGCATTTGCAGGACACATGTCTGCACAGAATGAACAATAAATACATTTCTCCTTATTAATATCAATTTCTCCTCTTACCAAATCTGTAGATTTTGGAAGTTTTCTTTCAAATAATATTGAATCTCTTGGACAGATTGTGTAACATCTACCACAATATATGCACTCATCATCATTTACATTTGATTCTGTTTCCCAAGTTGGATAGTTACTCATATTTTTAATATTTTCACCATTTATTGTTAATGTTAATGAATCAAATGGACATGCAACTGAGCATAGTCCGCATAAAACACATGAATTTTCATTACATGATAATAAATCCATTTCGATTAAGCCTCTTGCAATTGGAACTGTTGGACCTAATCTTAGAGAAGATGTTGGACAAACATCTGCACAGATGCCGCATCCCACACAATTTATATCATTATACTTTAATTCACGATGTTCTGCACCACTTCTTTCAATATTAAACATTTAACCACCTTTATGCTTTAGAAATGGCTTGATTTGGACAATTTTGAATACAGAGATCACAGTCATCACAGTTTTCTGCAACGATTTTTACATCTCCGTCTTCTTCTACAAGAGCTCCTTGTTCACATAGTTTAATGCATAACCCTTGGACCGGACAGTCTGCAATGTGTCCGCATGTCTCTGAATTAATCTTTACTGCCATATAATCACCTCATTTAACAAACATATTTAATACATATATGTTCAATTATGATATATATCGACATGCACATATAAACATATCGATTATTTTCTGATTATTTAATAAATTTTCCATTCTGATTAATCTCACCACTCCGAATACGAGTAGATGAAATAGGATTACCATCATAAGCCAAAACAAAACTAACCACAACAATATCAAGAGGACTCATCCCCTTAGAAACCCTAATCTCATTAATCTTAACTGCCATAGGTTCAGTCTCCTCACTAACAACAATAGCATCAAAATCACTATCAAAAATAGTTGTACCATAAGGATCCTCCAAAGGAATAACAATGAAATTAGATTTATCCTCGAAAAAAGACTTAAGATTCCTCATCCTCTCCTTACAAGAATCAATATCTCCCTTTAAACCTCCAAAAGCATCAGAAGTAACACCAATCTCAATAAACTCCCCTAATTCAAAAGCAGTAGATAAAAGTTTCTTATGACCATCATGAAACTTATCAAAAGTCCCTCCAACAGCCACCTTATTATATTTTTTAGAAATCATAATATAGTCTCATTAGCTTACAATCAAATTACAATAACATATTTAATTTACAACATCATATTTTTACAAACAAAAATACTGATACAAGCATAGGATTACCGTGCAATCACCCCTGCCATTAAAATACAGATGTTCATCTAATAAAAAAAATATTCAAACACCTAAATATAATGTTTAAATTTTATCCTTAATTAGTCTTTTGAAAAAAAAAGTATTATAAAAAAAAATATAAAAGTAGATAATTAGAATGAAATACCCGCAAAATACCCTTGGAGTTTATACGAATGAGTATTCCAATTAGCTACTTTTCCTAACGAGTTCCTAGAACTTGTAGCATCAGCAACAGTCCAAGTATTACCAATTAAAACCTGAGCCCAAACATGTCCATAAGTATGTCCACTATTAAAATGACAAGTACCATGAACATATCTAGTAGCCAAACCAGCACATCTGCACATAGCAACAATAAGATGCGCATGATCAACACAATTACCTGATTTAGCTTTCAAAGTTCCAGCAGCCCCATGTTTAGTGTTGAAATAAAAACTATAAGATATAGTGTCTCTTACATAATTGAAAATCGCTTTAGCCTTTTGCTTATCAGTTTTACATCCTTTAGTCAGTTTAGTAACTAATTTTTTAATTTTATCATTAGAAACCTGACAATTCTTAGAAGATGCAAGATAAGCAGCTAAATTCTTGATTTTATTTTTAGTATTGAGCACACCAGATGAAGAACCTGATGAACCAGATAATGCTTTAATAGCAACATAAGACGGCATTTTATCATGACTATCATAATATGAAAGCACTCTTGAAAATGCACTTACAATACCTTTATAACCAATACTTCCAATTTTAGAACTCACTGAATTTGGTAATATTCCTTTTGACTCTGCAGTTTTAATAACCTTTTTAGCCACACTAAGATAATCTTTTAAATAACCTAAATTATTAGCATCTTTAGGTTTCTTAGGATTGTCTAAAATCCTAATAGGAATGCTATCTTTTTTACCTTTCTTCAAACTAACAATAGTTTGAGAAGCGAGATTCAAATAATCTGCAGTTTTAAATGATACATCCCCAATTTGAACAGTTGAAGGTAATTTAGAATGCTTGGAAATATACTTTTTAATTGATTTAGAAGCATCCAATACATCATTAACTGTTACTTTATTAACCGCATATACTTTTGATGAATCAGAAAATGATCCGCAAGCATATTTAATCTTATAAGTTCCCTTAGACAATTCACCTAACTCGACCTTAGCAACTCCTTTCTCATTAGTAGTGGAAGAAATATTCACACCATTAAAAGAGAATATTACATTTTCATTACTTACAGGATTGTTTTTAGGGTCAAGAACTTTAACTGAATATGATGCATTCTCTCCAACAGAAACATAAACATTTTTACCAACGAATTTATAACCGTTTACTAAAACATGTTTAGTTACAGTGCTGGATTTATAACATGAATCAACAACAGTACTTTTGATTTTATAATAACCCACATCAAGAGTTATTTTTAACTTAGCCACACCATCATCATTGGTTTGGTAAAAGAAAGATTTACCATTAATCACGGATTTAACAAAAACCCCTTTAAGAAGGTTACCTTTTTTATCTTTAACTGTCAGCTGATAAGCGGAACCGTCATTTAATTCCATTTTCAAATCTTCAGCAGTTATTTTTGAAGATCCCTTATTAATAGTGACTTTATTAGATCCTTGACTGTAATCTTTTAATCCTTTAGATGAATAATGGTATTTGACATTATGATTACCAGCTTTCACATTTTTCAATGAAAAGAAAGCATTACCATTACGATCAGTAACATTAGTATAAGTTTTCCCTCTAATTTTAATTTTAACGTTTTTATTTGCTAAAGCTTTACCCTTAGAGGTTGTTAATTTAACTTTAAACTTAACATCATCATGATAAGTCATCTTCACATTAGAAGCAGATACTTTTGTAGTTGGATTTCTAACCACTAAATCTGCACTGCCGGATGATGAATAATACCTATCACTACCATCATAATGAAATTTAATCTTATGAGTACCTTTAGAAAGAACCGGAATAGTTATAGTAGCTTTCCCGTTCCCATTAGTCTTTGAGGTTACTTTCTTATGATTAAAAGTAAAATGAATTGTTTTATGCTTAAGTAAAGCACCATGTTTTGATTTTAAAACAACACTAAATGAACCTTTAGATTTAGAATGAACATAGGTTTTACTTTTACTAGTAAGAGCAGTGCTGTCTTTTTTAACTTTAATTTTATATGATACTTTTTCTTTAGTTACAGGATTAGTAATAGTAACAGTGTATTTACCTACTGGTAATTTAACTTTAAATTTAGCCACACCATTATCATTAGTTGTTGTAGTGTAAGTTTTTCCTTTAATTTTATAAGTAACTTTAGTATTTGACAATACATTAGTTCCATTATAAAATGTCATCTTAAATTTAGATGAATGTCCGCAATATTTTACTACATCACTTCCCATTACTGATGATAAAACTTTAACCTTTTTTGAAATAGAATTATCTTCATAATTTACAGACACTGTATATGATCCTACTTTTAAACAAGCAGTTTCAAATAATGCAATACCATTAGCATCAGTATATGCAGAATAATCTTTTCCATTAACTTTTAATGAAAGTTTCTGATTAGCTAAAGCCCTACCACCCATATCTTTCAAAGTAACTTCAAAATATGTTGCTGATTTAGTATAATGAGTATCAGATATATTTATTGAAGATACCTGGGATACAGTGTAAATACTTGATTGAGACAAATTATCAGCACAGACAACATTATTACTTGAACTGCCAGTAACAACCAAATCAGTACTTGAATTATTTGAATAAGAAGTATTTTCCCCATTAAGATATATGGAAGTTGATTGTTTTTCATTATCCTCATAATATGAATCATAATTTTTTACTTCATTATTAGGATAATCCCCCAAATCATCATCATGAGAATTAACTATATTAGTTTGTGAGACAGAAACCTCGCTAGAAATTTCTAATTTATTATTTTCAGATAATGAACCTTCATTATCCTCCATTAAATTTGAATCTTCTGTATTCTGAACATTTAATGAATCAATAGCACTTACAGCCCCCATTACAAATAAGAACATGAAAGCGACTGAAAATATTAATGTTCCATCTTTTATCGAAATTTTTCCACCTCTTGGTTCTCATTACGAAAATTTAATATTAAAATATGATATAATACTAAAACATAGTATTTCATAATGAGTAGATAAAGATTATAAGTTTATCTTATATAAATGTTTTTAAAACTCCAATATTTGAAAAACTCATTTAAATTACTCAAATAATACAAAAAAGATTAATAACAAGTATAAAATATAAAAAAATAACTTAACATGATGAAATAACCTATTATAAAATCAAATATCTTAAATTGTAAATAAAATTTTAACAACTCCATAAAAAATAAAATTTAAATTTAACGAAGTATTATAGTTAAAATCAATATAAATAAGAGTATTATATTAAAATTCAATAAAATATTATACCAATCAATAAAAATAACATGATACTATAAAATTATATTGAAAATAACAATTAAATTTAGAAAAAAGATGATTTAATGTTATATGAAAAAAACACCTGTCAGAAAAATTATAAACAAGTGGATATTAGATTCGCATTATCATATCCTAATATCTATAGAACCGCAATGTCATCATTAGGATATAATATTCTATATAATTTAATAAATGAACGTGAAGACACCTGGTGTGAGAGAATAATTTATCCAAACATTAATTCTATCGAATCACAAACACCAATGAAACATTATGATATAATAAGCTTTTCAATGCAATTTGAAGAAGATTACTTTAATGTATTTAAATTATTACATGATTCAGATATTCCACTTAAAAGAAAAGACCGTAAAAACACAGATCCATTAATTATAGCTGGCGGACCATGTGCAACTGCAAACCCACAACCATTATCTGATTATATTGATATTTTCATCATAGGCGAAGGTGAAAATGTAATTAATGAATTTTTAAATCAATATAAAAAAACAGGAAAAAATTTAAAAGAATATATTAATATTAATGGAATATACATACCTGAATTCAACAATAAAGTAAAAATCGCTCGAGTCAACGACATGGACCAAGCATATCACATTACAAAACCCATACTAAGTAAAAGTGATGATGAAAACTATCAAAGCATATTCAACAATTCAATAATGCTTAATGTATCAAGAGGATGTACAAGAGGCTGCAGATTCTGTATGGCAGGATATCTTTACCGTCCACTCAGACAAAGCAGCTGGGAAAAACTAATAGACATTGCAATTGAAAACCGTGAAAACACAGGACTGAATAAAATAACATTAATAGGTGCTGCAGTTTCAGATTACACTGATTTAGATAATTTAATTAATGGACTTGAAAAAGAAGGTTTTCAAATTTCAACACCATCACTTAGAATAGAATCCATTACAAAACAGACTCTGGAAACATTGAAAAAAAGTGGTCTTAAAACAATTACCCTTGCACCGGAATCAATTGATTATTTAAGAAAAGTAATTAATAAAAATATTCTCGAAGAAAAAATTTTTACAGTAATTGAAAATGCTGTTGAATTGGACTTTAATATTAAATTATACTTTTTAATTGGAATTCCCGGAGAAAGCATGAAGGATATTGATGAATTATGCAAGTATATGAAGAAAATAGCAAATTTACATACTAATCCTAAAAAAGTAAAATTCAGCATAAATCCTGTTATTCCAAAACCTCACACTCCACTTCAATGGGAAAGTTATGATTTTAAAGATATTAAAAAGAAAACAAGATATATTAAAAAAGAAATGAGAAAATATAATGTTAAATGTGAAAGTCCTAAAAAAGGATTAATACAATATATTTTATCCTGTGGAAATAAGGATATTGGAGAGTTAATTGAAAAAACATTAACAAAAACAGTTACATTAAAAGAATGGAGAGATAAATTACCAGAGTATAATATTAATTCTGAATTACCATGGGCGAATATTGATGTTGGTGTTAATGAAAGATTTTTAAAAATAGAAAATAAACGATTGGGAAATTTAAAACAAACCCCATGGTGTGAAACATCCCCATGTTATAATTGTGGAGCATGTGAAAAATAGTATTATTAATATAATATTATTAATACTGGAAAAAAATTAAATTACAATAATAATTATAATTTCAATAAAAATATTATATAATATAATATAATGAGGCATATTTATGATTAAACCTGCAAGTAGAATTAAAACAATAGAATTATCACAAATAAGAAAAATGTTTGAAATAACCAATCCCAATGCAATTAACCTTGGAATTGGAGAACCTGATTTTAATGTTCCAAAAAACATAAAAGATGCAATGAAAAAATCAATT